>NZ_JAVJZI010000114.1:0-31773 GCF_040223135.1 Coleofasciculus sp. G3-WIS-01 | reverse complement strand
AGTATTTAAAGAAAGGCGGTCTTTCTGTTGTCAGTTATCCTAAACAAGCTTTGAAGATTAAAGATGGTCAAATTAGAATACCGCTAGGAACGCTAGTCAAGACATGGTTCAAGATAGCGGATTTCTTTATTCATAAGCCATTTCATGACGCGGCTTTAGCCCGTCCTGCAGTATCCTCTTAGAATCCCCCGCGTTTCAACCGGGGGAGAAGTCAATACAGTGTCAGCTCGCCGTGTCTGACTCAATCCGGATCAAATCTCCTCTATTGTGCAAAAAGGGAGGAAGACGAGGCAAATCGGGGATAGGGAGACTCCTGGCAATACCACATCAGGGATGAAGGAGTGTTGTCTTCCGAGCTGCTTCTCTTGCTCCACCTATTATCCCCTCGTCTTTAGACATGGGAATGCCAAAACGAGATATCCTTTACCTTGATGAACCCCAAAAAAAGCTGATTTGAGGTAAAAAACTAACATAAGCTTGATTTTTCTGACCAAATTCCCCATAAAGATAGAGGTAACGCCGTAATTAATCGAACATCGTTAGCAATGACGCTCTGAGGCGAAAAATCTTGAATTAGCACAAAAACATGGAGACAAAGATATCGATAGATTGAGAGGACTATAAATACTTGATGAGTTGTAGCCTGAAAGTCACAGATTGTGTGTGACTGCGTTTACTGTTAGAGAGTAATTAGATAAGGAAGACTATGAACCAACCCTGGCAAGGAATTATCCCAATTGGAGGTGTGCCCCCTTGGGTGCATCCCCTCTTAGCCCAAGACACATCAGCACCCATCCAAGAAACTCAGGCTGGTCTTCAGGGAATTTGGCAAAATGTCAGCAGCTTCGGTCCCAATCTAATCGCCGCCATCCTCATCCTGGTTGTCGGTATTATCATTGCCTTGATTGCCAAGGCAATTACCAAAGGACTGCTCAACCGTACTCGTATCGACAATCAAATCGCCGAGTGGTTTGCTGGCGGTCAACAAGGAGCAGAACCGCCGCCAGTCGAGAAATGGATAGCCGGTGCCGTGTACTGGATTATCATTATCTTCACGGTGGTAGCGGTTCTGCAGACGTTGAGGCTGGAGGTTGTTTCTCAACCGCTGAATAATTTCCTCGACCAAATCTTGAGCTTCTTACCGAAGCTTTTCGCCGCGGCAATTCTGGTGGTAGTCGCTTGGTTGGTAGCAAGCTTAGTCAAGCTGATAACAATCCGAGGATTACGGGCATTAGGTTTGGATGAGCGTTTGGGTGAACAAGTCAATGAGACACCCCGCTCCGGAGACGGTGAGACTCAACGTCAAACAAACCAGTTCTCCCTAAGTGAAACGATCGGGAATGCTCTGTACTGGTTTATTTTTCTGCTATTCCTGCCCCTAATTTTGGATACGCTGGAGTTGCAGGGTACTCTGGAACCGGTGCTGGAGTTACTCAGGGAAATTCTGGCAATCTTACCGGATATCTTGGCAGCACTGGTAATTGCTGCGGCGGGTTGGTTAGTGGCTCAGGTTGTGCGTCGCATCGTCACCAATCTTTTGTCAGCCGCTGGAACGGATCAATTAGGAGCGCGATTTGGATTGCAAAGTGCGCCAGGGGGTAAGTCACTCTCCTGGATTATCGGCACGACGGTTTATGTCTTAATTTTGATCCCCGTCGCCATTGCGGCACTGAATACCTTACAGATTAATGCGATCTCAGAGCCTGCGATCGCGATGTTAGAGCAGATTCTTGACGCCCTACCCAAAATCTTTACGGCAGCGTTGATTCTGTTTATTGCTTACGTCTTGGGACAGTTTGTCAAGGATTTAGTCACCAATATTCTCACCAGCGTTGGCTTTAACAACGTTTATCGCTGGATCGGTGTACCGGAACCTCGCCCCAGTCGTCCTGCGCCCACTCCCCCCCCTGCCGAACAGCCCGATTTAGGCATACCCACTCCGCCGACTGGAGCCGAAACCCGGGTTCAACCTGAATCAACTCCCTCCATTCGTACACCGTCAGAACTGGTGGGTATTATTGTATTCATCGCCATCCTCTTGTTTGCCACAGTTGCTGCTGTGGATGTCTTGCAGTTTGAAGCCTTAACTCTGATTGTCAATGGGATTATTGTGATCGCGGGTCAGATTCTGGCGGGGTTAATTGTCTTTGCGGTTGGCTTGTACTTTGCCAATCTTGCCTTTAACTTGATTACCAGTTCGCGATCGCGCCAATCCCAAATCCTGGCACAAGCGGCTCGGATTGCGATTATTGCCTTTTCCGTGGCGATGGCACTACAACAAATGGGTATCGCTGGCGATATTGTGAACTTAGCTTTTGGCTTACTCTTAGGTGCGATTGCTGTCGCGATCGCTCTAGCCTTTGGACTCGGATCTCGCGATATTGCGGCGGGTCAAGTTCGCGAGTGGTTAGCCTCATTCAAAGAAGATAGACCCCCCGGACCCTAATAACGGCAAAGAGAATCATACCAAATCCGGGGAACACTACCCCTTTTTTGGGCAAATCGCCAAAACCCTGTAGAGACTAGACATACCTAGTCTCTACAATTTTGTTTTCCGAAAAAATAACCCTGAGACATTTTTCCGGAAATATATATAAATTACCTGTAAATCAGGCTTTAATCATTAACGGTCTAAACTTAACATTTCTTATTATAAAACCTAGTGCGAATTTGGATATATTTTTTGATAGACAAATAGCTCAACCAAAAAAGTATCAGACCGATCCCGTATACCCTGAATGCCTGCACCTGAAGGCTCTTGACATTGATGTTGTTGTTTATCAAGCTTGATCAAGTGCAGTAGATTGGGTTCGTAGTGAGGGCTTTAGCCCTCTCCAGCTAGGCGGAGCGAGAACTTTAGTTCTCACTACAAACAAATTCATTCTTCAGAAATAATCAACCATGCTCAAACTTCCGATTGATTTAACCCCCGACTATTCCGGTCAAGGACTAAGTAGCTTAAAACAAGCTGTCGGTAAATTGTTAGCCGATCGCGCTATTCCTGAACTCTCCGGTAAAAAGCGGATTGTTTCCCAAACCCTCCAAGATTTGCTCGGTGGAGAAAATGAAACTGAGCGAGAAGTTGCCGCCTGGTTTCTCGGTCCACGGGGGGAAAATGTCGATCTATTTTCCGAATTGATTTCTGTCGCCCTAAATGACCACGTTTTTTGGCGGCGCAATTTCCATCCTAGTGATCCGTCTCCGATCACCGAACCCATGAAGCGGGAACCGGGGTATCTCCAGGCGGTGGATACGATTAAAACTGAGTTCTATCGGATGTTGGCAGAACTAAAAAAATCGGCGCCCTTTTCCAGTATGCGCTACCAAGGGCACATGTGCTGGGATCAGACTTTACCTGGAATGGCTGGCTATTTTGCCGCCATGCTCTATAACCAAAATAACGTCGCCTTAGAAGCTGCCCCCATCACTACCGTCTTGGAAGTGGAAGCCTCACGGGACTTATGCCGGATGTTGGGCTATCGGGAAACCACTCCTCAAGCCTGGGGACATCTCACCTGTGGCGGCTCAACGGCGAATATTGAATCGATTTGGGCAGCCCGTAACCTTAAATTTTATCCCCTTTCCTTCAAACAAGCCCTAGAAGATTTAGGTGCTGATTTAGGCACAGATTTTCTGAGCCAATTTACGGTTACTTTGCCTTCTGGTACTTCAAGCCCTATCGGTAACTTAGATACCTGGGCGTTGTTGAATCTGTCAGTGGATGAAATATTGAATTTCTCTAACCGCTTGCTCGAAGATTATAACGTTGATCCAGGCGCTTTCAATGCTGCCCTTTCTCCCTATTCCCTGCAAAATATGGGCTTTTTGGACTTTGCCGAGAAGTTTTTAGTGGGAACGGGTGTAAAAGATGCAGTGGTTATCGTTCCGGCGTCTAAACACTATTCCTTACCCAAAGGTGCTGCCATCCTGGGACTAGGGGCGAATAATATGCACACTGTACCCCTAGATGTCTATGGTCGCATGGATGTGGTGGAATTAGAAGCTGCCATAGATGAATATATCGCCACGAAGCATCCAATTATCTCGATTGTTTCTGTCTTTGGTACCACTGAAGAGGGCAATGTTGATCCCCTGACAGAGATGGTACGATTGCGCGATCAAAAGTATCGTCCAGCCAATGTAGACTTTGTGCTTCATGCTGACTGTGCCTGGGGAGGTTACTTTGCTTCTCTGTTGTGGGATAACTTAGATGATCCGGAGGATACACCTCTGCCCCCATTGCCTTTGAGTGATTATGTGATTGCACAATATCAACACCTGAAGCACACCGATACTATAACCGTCGATCCGCACAAAACTGGATAGTTTGTAAAAGTATAGTCAAATATAGATAGACTGAATTTCATTTCAGAAATTCCCTTCGCTTTTACTTTGAGAGATTAATTCTCCTTGGGTGAACTACGCACCTCTCTATCCCATAGCGGTTAAACGCATTTGGGAATGCTTTTCCTCAAATATTGTAGGAACTTTGGTTCTAAAATTTATTTAGGCTTTTTAACGGTCTGCCATTAATCATCAACAATTGAGTAAAATCCGGTTGATTTGAAGTTACAGCCTATTTATGCCCAAATCTATCGCTGCTATATTTCCCTTCGGGGTTAAGAACTGTTCTTTCTTCATAAATTACCTCAATTACATAACAATCGCACTTGGGGACAATTCATAGTCTTACCGTTTCCTGTCTATATATTAGCCAACATGACGATATCTGACTATATTCTTATTGAAACTTTACAATACCTACCCTATCCGGCGGGTGCCTTATGTTATCGCAATATGGCGATGCGGAGTCTGATTGCCTTTGAAGCTCCCTACATCAACTCTGACGGCGCCAGCACTGAAGAGGAGTTAGTCTTGGGGACTTATGGGATTGAAGGCTCGAAACCGGGTGCCGCTGCGGCTGGGGTTTATCTGAGTCATGCGGCGATTCGTCCTACACGCCAAGGCTACGGTAAAATACTAGGGCGCACTGTCTATAACTGTAAAGTCTTCCACTGGAAGTTATTGGAATACAGTGAGAAGGAAACCGATTTTGCGGTTGTGCCGACGCCGAAGCTTGAGCTTGAGTCGATACCTTTACTGCAAAAATTATCTGGTAAAACGCCTCAATCGATTATCAATGAGTCTACGGATGAGGCGTTCGATATGTTGCGTCAAACGGGTTCGGATTTGAATATTCTCACCTATGCCTTTAACTACAAGGTAAGCGGGGTGCTGAATCAAAATCTGGATGAGGTTAACGCTTTCAACAAGAAAATCTACGATCGCATCAGTATTAAAGCCGATGGTCGTGATATTTACAACTATGAGATTGTCGTCAGTACAACCGATTTCCTTAAATACAGCTACGGGGAGGTATTTTTCAACGACTACAAAGAACGTTTATTAGGGTTAGCTGAGGGGACTGGGAATGATGATACAGATAAAGCTATCTCGGTGATGCGATCGGTAATCATGGACCCCTGGATTACTGAGGATGTCGATGGTAAACCCTTTGTCGATTATATCGTGGCTGAACTCTTTGATATTGTCAGAGAAGTCGTTACTGAAATGCAGGGTTAGGTAAGGGTTGCTGGTTAACTCCGTTCTGTAACCTTCGGAAAAGGCGATCGCGTCAAATCAACTCAATTCTAGGACATCGGTCAAGAAACCTGGTTTCTTTGGCTCAAAGGTTGATATGGCGTTGTCATCCTCACGAGAAACCCGGTTTCTATTGAATACTTGACCGACGCTCTATGGGTTGGCGATTTGGTTGAGTAGAGCCAACATTTATGATATCCTCTTAACTGAATTGTCACCCGCTATAATCGGGTTTGAGTGCGATCGCCTCCCACAAGGTTGAGGACATTAATCTCCTGTTAACCGAGTTAAACCAAGTTAAACTTAGATTAAGCTGTATTTTACTTTTTTTAGACTATGAGCAACTAAGATAAATTGATAAATATATGTTAGCTATGACTCAAAAAGTTCAAGACAGAATTAACATTTCTAGGCAAGAAATTATCAATTTCTGCCAACAGAACTATATCCAAGAATTATCCGTATTTGGCTCTGTTCTCAGAGAGGATTTCAACAAGACAAGCGACATTGATTTTCTTGTTGTATTCGACCCAGAAATAAAACTCAGCTTAATGGATTTAGTCAGCATCCAATACCAACTTGAAGACAAAATCGGACGCAAAGTAGATCTGATTGAAAAACGCTCTATTGAAAAGAGCCATAATTGGATTCGCCGCCAAAACATTTTGGATACTGCTATTATCATCTATGAATCAGGACAAATCCTATCTGCTTGATTTAGCCAAACTTTGTCAGACTATTCTCCGGTTAACTCAGACTATGACCGAAGCAGATTTTTATGGGGACGAAAGAACCCAATTGGCAGTCTTATACGAAATTACAATCATCGGGGAAGTGGTTAAAAGACTATCAAAGGATTTTCGTAAATCTCATCCGGAAATCCAGTGGCGACAAATTGCCGGAATGCGAGATAGATTGGTTCACGACTACGATGAAGTCAATCTTGATTTAGTGTGGCAAGTGGTCAAAAAGTTTATCCCTGAACTTCTCGACTACATTACTCCCCTACTTCCAACCCCAGAATAAAAGTAACAAAAAACTGACGTTAATTATAGTTAAACCACATAAATTAACTTATAATAAAAATGGCGTTAGGGGCATCGTCCTCGCCTCTATTGGTGGGTTACGCTGGGCTAACGGCAATGGTGGGTTACGCTGGGCTAACGCACCCTACAGATAGAGGCTCTGCGTAAGCCCTATCTAAAAGAAGACCGATTTACACGTAAATTAAATCATTCAAAGCAAGTTTTTACCCATGATTTGGCGATCGATTTGGAAATTACTTACAGTTTTGATTCTTACCATCACGTTCTGTCTTGGCACAGTCTTCCCCCCTTTGATGGCAAACGCTCTACCTATCTCCATTCCCATGTTTAAGGGCAAGGCGAATAAACCAGCAAGGGTTGGTTTAGAGCCAGCACCCTTTACCCTGCAACTGCTCCATGCCTCAGACATTGAATCGGGATTGCAAGCCTTGGCGGATTTGCCGCGTTTCTCTGCTGTTCTCGATGCTCTCAAAGATGACTATCCCAATACCCTGATCCTCTCCTCTGGGGACAACTACATTCCTAGTCCCTTCCTCTTTGCCGGCAGTGATCCGAGTCTAAATAATACCCCTGTGGGAAAGGCTGGCATTGGTCATGCTGACATCGAAATCCTTAATCAGCTTGGTATCCAAGCTTCTACCTTTGGCAACCACGATTTTGATCTGGGCAGCAAGGAAGTGCGGGATATGATCAAACCGTCAGGAGACTACCGTGGGACTCTGTTCCCCTATCTCAGCGCCAACTTGGACTTTAGCACTGAACCAAACTTATCAGATCAAGTAACCGCTAATGGTCAAGAAGCCAGCACCATTCCCCCAGGAGGAGTTGCCGGAACCGCGATCATCACTGTCAACGGTGAGCCAATTGGTATTGTCGGCGCAACCACACCCCTACTGCCCTCCTTATCCGGTTCTGATGGTGTCACAGTGTTTCCCAATAATGCCACCGATTACGACGCCCTGGCGCGTCAGATCCAAACAGCGGTGGATGAACTCACGGCGACGGGTATCAACAAGGTGATTCTTCTGGCTCACATGCAACAATTGAATATTGAGCGGGATGAGTTGGCGCCTCGTTTGCGAGATGTGGATATTATCATCGCCGGAGGTTCCCATACCTTACTGTCTGATACAACCGATCGCCTCCGAGCCGGCGATACCAGTGGCGGTACCTATCCGATTCTCAAAACTAATAGTCAGGAAGAGCCAATCGCGATTGTTAACACCGAGGCTAACTCTAAGTATGTCGGGCGTCTGGTGGTAGACTTTGATGCCAAGGGTATTCTGATTCCCAGCAGTATTGACCCCAATATTAGTGGCGCCTACGCTACCGACGATCAGGGGGTTGCAGCGGTGGGTGGCACACCTGATCCAGAGATTGTCCAAATCACCGATGCCCTGAACCAGGTAATCGCCACTCAGGATGGGAATATCTTTGGTAATACGAATGTTTTTCTGCGGGGCGATCGCGCTTTTGTCCGCACGGAAGAAACTAACCTAGGCAACCTCACGGCTGATGCCAACTTAGTTTATGTCAAAACCGTAGATCCGACAACGGTGATCTCCCTCAAGAATGGGGGCGCGATTCGCTCCAACATCGGGGTGATTAGTGCCGCTAATGGTGGCATCGATCCCAATGACTTTGAACTGTTACCCCCGGCGGCTAATTCGGCGGTGGGTAAGGAAGAAGGGGAAGTGTCCCAACTTGATATTACCAACTCTCTCCGGTTCAACAACTCCCTCACCCTGTTTACCATCACCGCCGATCAACTATTGCAGACAATCAAGCATGGCGTAGCCGGAACGGTGCCTGGTGCCACACCGGGTCAGTTTCCCCAAGTTGGTGGAATCAAGTTTAGCTTTGATACTACTCTTCCAGTCAATGATCGGGTTGTCTCTTTAGTTGTCGTAGATGATCAAGATCAAGTTATCGATATCGTGGTTGAGAATGGTGAATTAGTGGGTGATCCGAATCGCACCTTCCGTGGAGTCACCCTCAGCTACCTGGCTGATGGAGGCGATGACTATCCCTTCCCCAGCTTCCTGAGTGCCAATCCCGCTTTATTTGATCGCGTTGATTTGTCGGGTGAACCCGATAGCAATCAAGACGGGGTTTTTGACCCTGAAGAAGATCTTAACAAAAACGGGGTACGAGATGGTGCGATCGCACAACCGTTCCAGGGTATTGCCAATTTTGCCCCCTTTGGTTCGGAGCAGGATGCTTTAGCCGAATACCTGCACCAAGTTTTCCCCACGGCAGAGCAAGCCTTCAATCAGGTTGATACGGCTCCAGAATTAGATCAGCGGATTCAAAACCTGGCATTCCGGGAAGATACAGTCATTCCCGAATAAGCCATGCTATCAACAGCATGAATCGGCATGAACTGCGATCGCTGCCTTCCCTGGGGCGATCGCCAAACCCAAAACAATAGGGCGCTAATCATCTCTGCGATTATCAGCGCGATCGCACTGGCTACCCACCGCCGCACAATAGAGTTTGTGAGTAATGATCATGATCGCCCGTGGGGGAATCCCGCCATCAATGAGAGTCTTAATGGCTTGATCGCATTCGGAATCATCCCGGTTGTACTTTCTCAGGAAGAATAGGAGTTGAGTCGGCTGTGACTTGTCTTTGGGATTATTCGCCCCCAGCCAACGGTAGGAGGGGTTAAAGCCAAGTTCTTTCAATTTGTCCTCAATCTCCCAGTCAGACAAGTTTCGGATGTAGGAGCTGACAGCCAAGGCGACGAATTTTGCTGGGACATCTGGGAATGGGGGCTTATGCCAGCCGTGGGTTCGGCTCCAAACAGTCCCCAGGGTGTGGGCGCTGTCGGAAAAGTCGTTATGATTCATCAATTTACCCCCTAAAATTGCAGTCGTACCAAGCGCGATCGCGTTTGGTTGTACTCTCAAGGGTTACCCCGTACTCCTTAGCCAACTCCTCACATTCTGCCTCAGCCTGCTCTAGACTTTTGGCTTGTATCGGCTCAGAACTGATTCGCCCCAAGCTGTCCATCTGTTCATCTGGATCTTGTAGGTATGTGTCCTTTGGCGTGGTCATCTTTGAGTCTCCTTTGGTTGTTCTATCATGTCCGGTGGATTATATCATGTCCGGACGATTGCCCATAATTGCAATGTTGTAAAAGCTATCGTTATTAATTTAAATATGAAAACATTAATGCAGGTTTAGCTCAATGTATTGCCACTATGTATGCCGCTTATTTAGTTAACCGACGCGACGCTGATATGGCTGCCAAAACTGTATATGGCACGGTGACTACGGGTCAAATTTGGCGGTTTTTATCCCTGACAACTCACCTTGAAGTCTGTATCGATCTCAACGATCGCTATTTGACTCCTATTGATGAACTACTGGGTCTATTGAACGCTTTGGTTACAGACCATTAATCCACTTCCAACGGTCCAATCCCCTTCTGTGTGGTAAAATGCTTTAACTCCTCCACCAACTGACTATCATTCGACGCCGTTCTCGCCCCCGCCCGGGCTGCCCATTGTTTCAGCGCTTCAATTTGCTCCCGTGCGATCGCGGCTAAGGGTACAGTCTCCTCGATCGCCCGCACAATATCCTCTGTGGTAAAATCTCGCCGTTGTCCATTCACCACCGTCCCATAAGCCCGATGCATGGCATCAATAATCACCTGTTCAATCTCCGCACCACTAAAATTCTTTGCAAGTCGTGCTAATCGCCCTAAATCAAAATCCCGTAAGCGAGAAGGGCGTAAGGGTTGCAAATGTACCTTAAAAATATCCTTGCGTTCGGCTTCCGTCGGCAAATTCAAAAAGAAGATTTCATCAAATCTGCCTTTACGCAACAACTCCGCCGGCAAAATCTGTACATTATTCGCCGTCGCCACAATAAATACAGGATTCGTCTTTTCCTGCATCCAGGTAATCAGGGTGCCAAATACCCGCCTCGATGTTCCCGAATCCCCATCAACACCAGCGCTAATATTACCAAACGCCTTATCAATCTCATCTATCCATAATACACAAGGCGCGATCGCTTCACTAATTTGAATCATTTGGCGCACCCGACTTTCACTTTCCCCGACAATTCCGCCAAATAATCGTCCGGTGTCTAATCGCAATAAGGGCAAACGCCATTCATGGGCAATGGTTTTTGCGGATAGGGATTTCCCTGTTCCCTGAATTCCCACCAGTAAAATCCCCTTGGGATTGGGAATTCCATCGCGTCGCGCCTCTTCTGTAAATGCATCTTGGCGCATCCGTACCCATTGCTTGAGATTCTCCAATCCGCCGACATTTTTCAACGATTCCTGGGCGGTAAAAAAGTCTAAAATTCCAGTTTGGCGAATGGCTTGTTTTTTCTCCCCTAATACTCCATCAATATCCGTTTCATTCACCTGTTGTTTGGCGGCTAATGCCTTTGCCAGTACCCGGGCAATTCTGGCACGACTCAATCCCTGACAGGCTTTAACTAACTGTTCCCGCGCTAATCCAGTTAAATTTAAGTTTTCCGGTTTAACCAGAATACTAATTAGGTAATCAATTTCCTGAGTATTGGGCAAGGGGAAATCAATAACCGTAACTTCCTCACTCAATTCTGCTGGCACTTCTAGGGTATGACTGGTGAGGATTAAGGTTTTGCGAGAACGCTTAAGTTCCTTGGTTAGATTCTTCAATTCTCGGATCACTGGCGCGTTGCGATCGCTCTGAGGATTTTTCAAGATAAAATGCAGATCCCGGAGGACAAACAGGGTATTTTCCTGAGGATCAGTCTTCCGAATCCGATGCAGCGCCCCCATCACTGAACCCTTATCCGCCCCATTATCTTCCCATCCCCGCACAATATCCCAGAGTAAAACTTGGCGTTCGGGTTGGGATTGGGTAGCCACTGATAGCAATACTTCTTCCACCGGCTCTTCTTCAACCGCTACGATATAAAGCAACGGATAACGCGCCCGGATCATTAAATCTAATTGTTCGACTAAGGTTTGATGGGGATTAAATGTATTGGTCATTTGTCAGGAAACAGGGAACAAGGAATAGGGAATAGGGAATAGGGAATAGGGAATTAAAAACCATAATTCATAATTTAGACGGGGGCGGGTTTAGTGATATCTGGGTGAGGGAAGACACGGTAGTCGTGAAACCCGCCCCTACACATTTTATGGGAGGCAGAGCCTCCCTACTAGCATTTCCAGGCGGAGCTTGGAAACGAGGTGATGAAACGAGGTGATGAAACCCGCCCCTACATATTTTTTCTTAATTTATCGTAGTCACTAAATCCAACGGGAAAGTCTGTATGTTCATCATAATCAGCCTTGTCTAAATTAACGTTTGTCAGATTCACCCCTCTTAGTTTAGCGCCCCTCAAGTTGGCGTCACTCAAATCTGCTCCCGTTAGATTTGCGCCCACTAGATTGGCGTGGGTAAAATTAGCTTGGCTTAAATTCGCGTAACTCAGGTTTGCCCAACTGATAATCCCTTGGGTCAAATTAGCCTCTTGCAGGTTAGCATTAGTCAAATCTGCCCCTCTGAGATTGACCCCCATGAGTTCAGCTTGACTGAAGTTTGTCTCCTTTAGGGAAACACCAGTTAGATTAGCATGACTGAGATTTGCTTGAGAGAATTCTACACCCTTGAGGATAGTTTGGTTGAAGTTAGCGCCCTTAAGGATTGCCCCAGTTAAATCCACTCGATTTAGATATGCCCCACTGAGATTAGCATGACTTAAATCAATCTCGCTTAAGATTTCCCACTGTAAACAAATCCCGCTTAAATTTGCCCCTGAAAACGCCCGATTTCCGGCTTCATAACGGTTGAGGAGTTCCTTAGCTAATCGGATGATGTATTGGGTTAAGGCTGATTCTGCTTGAGTGGCGGCGTGTTTTTCCAGAAGAGAATAGGCGGTTTGGTGAATCTCCCACAATTCATCCTCTAAGGCTTGCATGAGTATGTTTATGCCCTTTTGCCGATAATTAAGGGCGTTATGGAGGGCGGCTATTTTGGCATTCAGGGATAGGGGAGAGGATGGGGGGTTCTGACTCAACTGCTGTTTTACTCCTTCAATTCCGCCTAATACGGCGTCTCCTCTGGAGGTTGAACCGCCCAAAACCACATCAGTATCTTGAGGTTGATTTGGATAAGCTGTCATAGAGTTGGGGTTGGTGCGATCGCGCTGGCATAGACCATAAAATAAGGGCACGATAATACCGTACCCTTTTTGTGTCGTTCAGGGTTTATTGCCATCAAGAATCAACAATAAACCCTGATCTATTACACTACTTTAGAACTTATGTCAAGCTGCACTAATCAATAGCATCCCCAGCATCTTCTAATGCTCGCTGCGTCGATTTACTCGCTTGACTGGCTTTATCTCCCACGAAATCGGCTGTATCTTCTGCGGCGCGTTTCGTCTTTTTGGCTATATTTTCACCCGTTTCTTGTACCTTTTCTTTCGTGTCTTGAGCTGAACGTTTGGTAGACTTAGCCACATTTTCAGCAACATCCTCGGTGTTTTCCTTCACCTCTTTTGCCGAACGCTTGGCAGACTGGCTTACATCTTCAGCCGCATCCGCCGTATTTTCTTTGAGATTTTTAACGCCTCTCTGAGTTCCCTCAGTCAAACCCTCAGTCACATTAGTGGCTGACTCCTTCACATCTTTGCCAAGTCTCTCGACTCGCTTATTAAGCGGCGCTCCTTCTCGATAATTTTCGATAAACTTCTCAGGAGTATCAGCCCTCTTCTCCAGGTTTTTCTCAGCGTTTTCAATTAATTTATCAGGATTATCTTTTGCCTGTCGAGACGCTTTCGGAGAATCTAGCCCCTGATAGTCCTTCACTTCGCCTGTAGGCGTGAGAACTTCAGTAACATTTTTTGTCACATCATCAGCCGTCTTCGCCGATACTCCACTATTGCATCCTGTACTGATGAATACAAAAATGCCAGCCAGAGCCACGGTTAATAATTGAGTCAACCGCTTGCGTTTTAGCCAAGTTATCACTCTGCTCATAAAAAATCTCCTGCGTTATGTTGTCAAAGAGTTATCCCAATTGTCTAAAGCAGTAATAGACAGGATAGGTTTCAACCCCTTCCCTTGTCTAGAACCATTTAATTCAACACTTTAGCAAAATGGCATAAAATATCTCGGAACGGCTCAAAGCGTCCGGATGAGTGCAATCCCATATACTCAAGTTACGGTTATCGCACTCTATAAGTCACCGTTCTCAAATTAATCTAACTGATTCAGGTTGCCCTACCGAGTTGTTGGATACATTGAACCTACTGCTAAAATCAGGATTTAGAGACATATTGTTGTCAGTGTAACCGTCTCCCCCCTGTTTGTACGGATTATTAGTGCCTCCAGCTTGAACAGGAGGATTTTCTGGACGCCCACTTTGCACAGCTGTACTACTACAGGCTGTGCCAATCAATAGGATCACGCTGGCTAAAACCAACGTTACTATCTGTCGCCAAAACTCACTCAGTCGTTTCACGCTATACTCCTAATCGATATGCACCTAACGATTGCCCAGCTTATCAGTATCCAGGCGATCGTTGTCTCTAGCCAAGGTGACATTCTACTTTATCGTGTAAGCGCCTCGTCTCTAACTGAAGACAGAGAAAAACAAACATAGGGACGGAAACTACCCATCTGGGGATCGTCATACTCAAGGGAGCGAGAAGCAAGCTACGTCAATTGTCAATTGTTATTTGTAAGGGTTGGCGGAATATTTACAAAACTTAATATAGTTGGGTTTATTTGCACCCACCTACTTATGGCATTATGGCACGTCTGGAACATTGCTCCGGGAGTATATACAAAGCTGCTCAAGTATTTCCGCTCCTCCTGTGCTCTCCATCTCAACCGCAAACTTTTCGGTCTACTGATTTTCAGGTTTCTCTTCCAAATTGGCATAGTCCCGAAGCTGAGAAAACACTCGGTAAGCATCTAGCTTAAATTTTGAACTTATATTATTATCCATTTTTATCAGATTATATTGAACATTATCTGTATGAATGGCAAAGGTTATTTTAAACACTTCAAAAAATGTAATCACCCAACTACATTCATCTTCCGGATACTTGGTATAATATTGAATCAATTTAGCAATACAATTTTCTAGGTGGTTGCGCGAATTGGGACAAATCATAATAATTTTCAGTAATAGCATCGCCAGAGTTAAGTGATGACCTTGAGACATGAGTAGAATAAAGAGTGGTGACGGCTCATCTTGATTTTCCGTAGTAAAATAATCAATTAAACGGTTACAGGTTCTCAGAAGTAATGCCGCCTCTATCGTTGTCTCATGGTAATCTTGATAAAGATTATTTAATTTTTCGGTTAAGGTTTGATTTAAAGACTCAACCAATTCTTTCTTTTTTACTGAGAAGATTAGATAACTTTGTAAACTTTTTTTAAATTTTCTATAGTTTAACTCTTGGGTTTGCTCTAGAAATATATTAGCTACATTTTTATAACTAAACAGCCCATGTTTAACGACAATCTTTTTAACTAAATCAAGAACTTTATCTCCTAAACCTGTAGGATTTTGATGGATTGGTTCCCGGTGGATTGCTGATTGAGAGTGCGCCGTATACATCGCCAAATCAAACTTGAACTGATCTTTGAGCTTTTTGGACAAGATTCTGGCGGCTTCACGCTGCTCCACGGGGTTGTGCGGATTTGTATATTGAGGAACGAGTAGATAAGATATATAACGGTTACTCCAATGACCTGAATTTGAAGTTCCTTGTTGAGTAATAAATAATTTAAGTTCGTGATAGTCTGGACTGTTGATAAAATTTAAAAGCCACGTTCTTTGACGGCTTAATGTGGGTGATAATCTTTTTCGAGTAATTTGAACATCAGAAAATAGACGAATTAAGTCTTGACTCGCATTAAAATCCCTTAAAATATACCAATTATTGATAATAATATAACAGGATCGTTTAACTGTATTTTTGAATTCTTTTTCATCATTAGCAAAAATAATTTCTGATAAAGCTTTAATCGCTTCCGGATTACCTTCTGAAGCATTATAGTCAATAAATAACAACTTAAATTCTTGCAAAACGGCTTCTGGAGGTTGCTGTCTAACCGTATCTAGCAAAAATTGATAGATAACATCCTGTGCCTGCTGAATAGGGAATCCTAGCGGGTTGGGTTGAGTACGAGACTCAGTATGATGAGTGTCTAAGATAACTTCCCTGATCATGAAAATCCTAAAGGACGCTTACGCCCTTACTGAAGGTCTAATAGTAGCAAGTTGATGACACCCTGCGTCAAAGCTACCGCTCATCGGCGTGTTCAGCTTGACGATCTCAAAATTGATATTGGCATAAACTCATCATATATATTTTCGCGAAAATATATAGACACATCTGTTCCCCTACTGCAAAGGATAGGGAACCAGGGGAAGTAGGGTCTGCTGAATAAGTATTGTGGTGGGGGTAGGAAGCAGGGGAAGCAGGGGGAGCAGGGGGAGCATGTAGAGACGCGCCATGGCGCGTCTGCCATGGCGCGTCTGGGAGCAGGGGTACATTTTTCCTGATAGCGGTGCAAGGGTATGAAAGGGTTTTACCCTTTTTCCTTGAAGAGGAGCCAATATTAATACTACTCAAAGCATTGATAGTTAAGGGTTTTGGACTTGTGCAGCAAGCCCGAAGTAGAGACGCTCTACCAGAGCGTCTGCAAGCAGGGGAAGCGTTTAACCTGGCGATAGTCCGCTTAAGTCAGCGCGGCGAGGGTTGATAGCGAAGACAGCGCTTACTACAAACGAACCTTAAGAATGATCAGACTCAGACTTAATCCGATTAATTTCCCGTTGCAAGTCGTCAAGTTGACGCTTTAATCGTTGCGCTTCCTGGTTTTGAGCCGCTTGTGATGGCACATCTACCGCTCCTTCATCCGTCACTCGTCGATAATTGCCCTGACGAATTTGACGATACTCTTCTGATTTGACCCACTCTTGCAGATAGCGCAACCGTTCAACTGGAAAAGGATGAGTGAGAAAAGAACCATTCCCACCGTTGTATAATAAAAATTTATAAATTTGATTAAGACCATCTTGGTCAAGGTCTTGAAACCGTTCAGATTGGCGGATGAATTCATCAAGGCTGCACTCATGACCATAAGCATGAGAACCCCCCGATAGTTTCATCATCGTTTTCATTACAATATTGATATCATCGATAACCAGTAAAGCCGCCCGATCTGACGATAACTCCGCTTTACGCCGCCATTCATAAAAGGCAAAGAGTAAACCACTGCTGACAATATTACCAATACCAAAGGTTAGATCTCCCAGGAAGGCAGCCGCACCCATCGCCCAGATTCCCATCTGAATTAAAATCGTGTGACCGCATTTGATATGTCCGAGTTCATGTGCCAAAACGGTGCGAATTTCGACTTCACTGAGTAAGTCCAATAACCCTGTATTCAAAACAATATACGGATTGTCTTGTCCCAAGGCATAGCTATTCACTTGGGGGTTTTGACTGACAAATAGGGTGGGTTCTGGATGGATATCTAAATCTCGCACACATTCGCGAAATAAGCTGTAAATCGTGGAATATTGGCGCGGTCCTACTTGGATACTGTTGCCCATCAGATAGACGAATTGGGGACGTTCGTAGATAAATTCGACGAATTTGCGGGCAACCAGGTTAAATCCAGGAACATTCCGCAAGGCATCCTCGGCTTGTTGGTCTAGGGGATGTCGGAAGGCGTCGCTAGAAATTCCAGGATAGGTGGGCATAGGGGAATTGAAGCTACAACGTGGACGTTTGTCTTTCTATGCTAGCGATTTGTAGAGACGTTCCGATGGAACGTCTCTCCGGTGGAACGGGTGGGCATTGCCCACCCTACTGGGTTTAACCTCTGGTTTTGGCTGACCAAACGCGAGTGGGTAATCCCCAAATGTAGATAAAGCCTTCAGCGGCTTTGTGGTCAAACTGATCTTCAGAGGTATAGGTTGCCAGTTCTGGGGTATAGAGGGAATTGCTGGATGTTCGTCCAACAATGGTGGCATTACCTTTGAAGAATTTGACCCGCACGCTTCCTGAAACTCGCTCCTGAGTTTGCTGAATGAAGGCATCTAGGGCATCTTTTAGGGGAGAGTACCATAACCCCCTGTAAATCAGTTGGCTATAGGTATCTTCAATCCCCCGCTTATACTGGCTCACATCAGCGGTCAACGTCAGGCTTTCTAAGTCACGATGGGCGTGGATTAAGGTTAACAGAGCCGGGACTTCATAAATCTCTCTGGATTTAATGCCGACAACCCGATTCTCAATCATATCAATCCGCCCAACCCCATGATTTCCGGCTATCTGGTTAAGCTGAGTAATCAGGGATACAGGGTCAAGTGCTTGACCATTCAGCGAGATCGGAATTCCTCGCTCAAAGCCAATATCCACGTATTCTGGATCATTGGGAGTATCCGCGATCGCTTTGGTCATCAGATAGATTTCTTCCGGCGGTTCAGCCATGGGATCTTCGAGAATCCCCGCCTCAATACTGCGACCGAGCAAATTACGGTCAATACTATAGGGGGAGGACTTTTTCACCGGAGAAGGAATCCCAAAACGTTCCCCGTAGGCAATCGTCTCTTCCCGGCTAAACCCCCACTCCCTCGCTGGTGCTAGAACTTTCAAGTTAGGGTTGAGTGCGGTAATCGACACATCAAACCGCACCTGGTCATTCCCTTTACCTGTACAACCGTGAGCCACGGCATCTGCACTATACTCTTGGGCAGCTTCTACCAATAATTTAGCAATCAGCGGACGCGCTAGCGCTGTGGACAAGGGATAGCGATTTTCATACAACACATTTGCCTGAATCGCTGGAAAGGCGTAATCTGTGACAAACTGTTCAGTCGCGTCTACCACCAGAGATTCGGCGGCACCGGATTTCAACGCTTTTGCTTTGATTGGGGAGAGCTCATCACCTTGACCCAAATCGGCGGCTAGCGTGATCACCTCTTTAACACCCCACTCCTCTTTGAGATAAGGGATACAGACGGAGGTATCGACTCCTCCTGAGTAGGCTAGTACAACTTTTTCAGCACGACCCATGAATTTCTCACCCTGGGAAACAACCAGGACATCATTGTGACAGATCCCGTCTCCAAATCAAAGATTATGAGACGCACCATGGCGTGTCTATTCGTTCGAGGGAGCATGACGGCTTAACATAGAACGTCCATGGTAAGGGTTGATCAAAATCAACGCCGGATTCTCCGTCTGTCGCTATCATGGAATTCACTTCTAAGACAGACTGATTGGATGATCTAGCTACACCCACACGCTTACTTAGTGCAGGATTTATAAAAATACCTGCTGTAGGGCGAAGTGATCGCACCCTTTGGTCTGCTAAGAAGGGCATATCGAACCGAACCAGTGCAACGGTGTCAGATTTAATCGGGGTAGCATCTTTCTCAGCAACTATTCACAGGCAAGCCTGGTCGGTGATGTATACCGATGTTACCGTAAACCATGACCAATTGGTCAGCCATTTATCCCGATACTTCTCATCTCCTGGTTGTCTGTCTGGCGGCTTTCGCCTTAGTCGCCTTACTCGCTGGGTTAATCTCCATTGGGATACGTCAGTCGATCTCACACTTCAGTCAACGGTCTAAATGGTTGACAAATTCCCTCAACTCTGAATCAGAATTACGTGCCTTATTTGATGCGGTGACGGAACTGATTTTCGTCAAAGATCGCCAAGGACGTTATCTGAAAATTGTCTCGACAAATCCAGACTTGTTAGGTCAACCTGTTGAAGCTATGCTGGGCAAAACTGAGTATGATCTTTTGGCGCGATCGCAAGCGGATCAGTTTGTCGGCTATATTCGCCAAGCCTTAGACAGCCAGCAGACGGTTCAGGTTGAGTATCGTCTCACCTTGGCGGCTCGAACCGTTTGGTTTGCAGCCAGTATTTCACCCATCTCAAAAGACTCTGTTCTCTGGGTAGCGCGGGATATTACCGAACATCAACAAACCCTAGAAGCTTTGCGAGCAAGTGAAGCGCAGTATCGAGATTTAGTCGAAACCCCGAATTGCATTATTTTGCGGTGGGATGTTCAAGGGCAGATTAAATTCATCAATCGTTATGGTCAGGAATTTTTTGGCTATGATAACGATCAACTGCTCAATAGCAATCTGGTGGGAACTCTCGTCCCGAATACGCCGCGATCGCAGCGGATGCTGTCTATTTTGATCCGAGCTATCCGCAAACGTCCAGAACGTTACCGGATCAGAACCGTGGAAACCATTCACAAGACTGGGGAAACGGTTTGGGTTACCTGGGCGAATAAACCAATTTTTAATCAGGGTGGTGAATTAATTGAAGTTCTCTCAATTGGCACAGATGTGACAGAACGCAAGCAAGCTGAAGCAGCCTTGAGAGAAAAAGAAGAATATTTGCGATTAGTTATCGATAATATCCCCCAACAAGTCTTTTGGAAAGATACCAACTTAGTCTTTCTCGGCTGCAATAAAAATTGGGCAAAAGCAGCAGGACTAGAAAATCCAGATGTTGTGGTGGGGAAAACAGACTATGATTTACTTCCCAGTCCAGATATTGCTGAACTCTACCGCCAGCAAGATTTGCGGGTTATTACCCGGAATCAAGCCGAATTCCATGTTGTCGAAACCAAACAAAAACCCCCCACCGATGGGCAAACGGTTTGGCTAGATGTGAGTAAAATTCCCATCCATGACGCCCAAGGTAACGTTGTTGGCGTTTTAGGAGTATTAGAAGATATCACCCAGCGCATTGAAGTTGAGAAGCAGCGCCTCCAAGCAGAAGCTGATTTGCGGGCGGAACAGGAAAAGTCAGAACGCCTATTATTAAATATTTTGCCAGAGGCGATCGCACAGCAGTTGAAACAAAACCACAGTACCTTAGGCAAGTACCATGGGGAAGCCCTCATCGCTGAACAATTCGACGATGTGACGATTTTGTTTGCAGATATTGTCGGGTTTACCCCCCTATCAAGCCGAATGCCACCGACGGAATTGGTTCAATTACTCGGAACCATTATCTCCACGTTCGATTTGCTGTCTGAGGAGTATGGGTTGGAGAAGATTAAAACCATCGGTGATGCCTATATGGTTGCCTGTGGTCTACCTGTACCTAGACTCAATCATACCGAAGCGATCGCGGATATGGCATTAGAGATGCAACGGGTGATTACTCAATTTCGCATGGATACCGGGGAAGCGTTTCAACTGCGGATTGGTATTAACACAGGACCTGTGATTGCTGGAGTCATCGGTATGAAAAAGTTTATTTATGATCTGTGGGGGGATACTGTAAACGTCGCCTCGCGGATGGAATCTCAAGGAATTTCTGGGGGAATTCAAGTTACTCAGGCAACTTACGAACGGTTAAAGGATAAATATATCTTGGAAAAACGCGGGATCATTGAGGTGAAGGGAAAAGGAGAAATGCTTACCTATTGGCTAACCGGGAAAGGGTGATTGGGGATTTGTCCAAAGTCCAATGGTTCATTGTCGATGGTTCATTGGTAATCCTCTTCCCCTGCTTCCCCAACAAGGGCGGGTTTAGTTAAGTTAGATGTTGTCTCCGGAAGGTTAATGGTAAAACCCGCCCCTACAGTTTGGCTCCCCCAGCTCCCAGACGCTTCTCACATCACGTCTGGAACAAGCTCCCTCATCTCCCCCATACCGGGAACACCTAATGTGCTGAGTACGGATTCTACTACTCTTTGATTTTGTCAAGCACTTGCAAAAAATATTTACATTGCGTTACATTTGTTAACGTCAGAGGAAAACAAAGGAGACAAGCAAATGACCACACGCGGTTATAGCCTCGAAGAAGGAGACAGACTGAATAACTTTGCGATCGAACCCAAGGTTTATGTCGATGACACGCCACGCACTGGTTTGACACAATACGCGGAAAAGCTCAATGGACGTCTAGCGATGATTGGCTTCGTCTCACTCTTGGCGGTAGAAGCTCTGAGTGGACAAAGCTTGATTGGCTGGTTTACTAACCTCTAGACATCACCCAGCGCAGTCGTTTAACCTTGTCAGGAAGAACATAATGAAAACTGATTTTGACTCTTTCACGAACAAAGATATATTTAGACCCGTTATTTTTCGGACTGATTTTAACAACTTTGATTCTCTAACACTGAACCAAGCTTGGTCATTGTTTTTTACAGCGGGTCAAGAAGATAAAGTCCTAGGAATAGAGCCGGAATTAGGTCTATTTTTAAACAACCTGTTAATCGCCGTTGGAGTGACAGGAACTCTTGCAGCACTCTTTATCAGTACCATTAACTAAGCTGGTGTATCCAGTTAGTTTCCGGTCAACCTTAATAGGTTTCCCACAAGTCCTGGTTATAATGACCAGGACTTACAGCATATAGTAGAGGATTCTCCCTAAATTTTTCTATACCCCTCCCTGGTATTTTCATCCGTCCTACAGTTTGCTTTAATAAAGAACCAGATTCAGCTCGGTCAGAAACTCAGTTGTCAATGTATTAAACGATTTCAAGGGTCTACCGTACACCGCTAAATCCATGACTATGACTTAATCAAAAAGCGAGAACAATAATTCATGTTCCCTGTTAAGCAGTTCCCTGTTTCCTGTTCCTCGTTTGCCAAAAGATGCCCTCCCGGGGTATTGCAAATTATTAGGAAAACTTGTTGGATTTAATTGGGTATAGTATGAGAACCGCTAAAGCCAATCAATGAAGAAACCACTATTCATTTTCGCGAGTCTGATGGTCTTGACAACTGGGACGCTAGTTGGCTGTTCCCAGAGTGAAACCACCAGCGAGACTCAGACACAAACAGAAACTCAGAGTGCAACTCAGGCAAGTCAAGGGAGTGGAACCCTAGAAATCCGGGCGAATGGAGAAGATTTTGTTCGCCAGGGTTTTATATCAAAAGATGGATGGCAAATTACCTTTGACCATGTTTACGTCAACTTAGCAGATATCACCGCTTACCAAAGTGATCCGCCGTTCAATGCTGAGGCGGGTAGTAAAGTGCAAGCGAAAGAAAAAGTGGTTCTGGACAAAACCCACACCGTTGATTTAGCCGCCGGTGGGGAAGATGCTGAACCCATTCTCGTGGAAGAAGTTGCCGATGCCCCTGCCGGACAATATAATGCTTTATCCTGGAAAATGGTCAAAGCCGAGGAGGGACCGGCTGAAGGTCAAACCCTGATGATGATGGGAACAGCCGAGAAAGAGGGGCAAACCATTGACTTTACCATTGCCCTAAATCAGCCCTTAGAATTTGTCTGTGGGGAATTTGTCGGCGACGAACGCAAGGGAATTCTGGCTCAAGGTGATACCGCCGACTTGGAAGCCACGTTCCACTTTGACCACCTCTTTGGAGACGCCGACGCCCCCGCTGATGATGAGATTAATACTGGTGCGTTGGGGTTTGAACCGTTAGCGACTCTAGCCAAGGATGGCACACTAGAGTTAGACCAAGAGCAGCTCAAGTCAGGACTCTCCCCAGAAGAATACCAGAAACTTCAGGAAATTCTTCCCAGTTTAGGTCACGTCGGTGAGGGTCACTGTGAAGAAATCCAAACCGTTGCCAACAAATCGAGTTAAATTGGTCATTGGTTATTGGTCAACCTCGATGTAGGGGCGGGTTTAGGGATTAATGTTGATGGTTTCTCTTAACTGGGATATAAAACCCGCCTTCCCTTTAATCAGACTGGGTTTCAACCGTTTCTAAGACATTAAGAAAATGTGAGCGATGAAGAGGAAATTGTTAGTCCCCCTTATCCTAATGTTAGTTATGAGCTGGTCAGCTAAAGCTACGGCTCATGGTGCCAAGATTAACTATGAAACCACGCAGGCGATTAAAATTGATGCGGCTTTTGATAACGGCAAACCCATGTCTAATGCCCAAGTTACGGTTTACTCTCCCCAAGATCCTTCTACTCCTTGGTTGCAAGGAACCACCGACGAAAATGGTAGCTTTGTCTTTGTTCCTGAACGCTCACAACCGGGAGAATGGGCGGTTCAGGTTCGCCAAGCGGGTCACGGTGATTTGATTACTATTTCTATGGGTGAGAATCAATCAGCAACAGAGAACACCGCCGATAGTCAAGTGATGAGTATTCAATCCAAGAGTGGCTCTTTCACACCTGCTCAAATTGTGGTTATGGCGGTTGCGGTGATCTGGGGTTTTGTCGGTACAGCACTCTATTTTTCCCAAGGGACAAAACATGCTAAGTAGGTGGTCACAATTACGTTATAATTGTTCATTGTTCATTGTCAAAAAAAATTAAGATCAGGGCGGGTTTTGAACAAATGTTATTATCAATCATGAAACTTAAGTCCCTAAACCCGCCCCTACAAGTCAGGGTGGGTTTTGAATAAATGTTATCATCAATCATGAAACTTAAGTCCCTAAATCCGCCCAGACAAACCCGGTTTCATCGAGAGTCGTGAGGGGTCACGCGCCCTGCCCTATGCGCGAAGTGAAGGGTCAAAACTACACAAAAATTATGCATATTCCTGACGGTATCCTACCTGCTTCTGTATGTATTACAGGTTACGCAGCGACAGGAGGTTTCACTTGGTACTCCCTACGTCAAATTAACCGAGATCCTAATCCCCAAGAGAATATTCCCAAAGCATCTCTACTCACAGCAGCCTTTTTTGTCGCCTCTTGGATTCACATCCCCATCCCACCAGCGAGTGTCCATTTGATTCTGAATGGGTTGTTAGGCACAATGTTGGGATATTATGCGTTTCCAGCGATTCTTATCGGTTTATTCTTTCAAGCGATTATGTTTCAGCATGGTGGTTTATCCACTTTAGGGGTAAACGCCACGATGTTTGGCGTACCGGCACTTTTGGCGTATCATCTATTTCAATTGCGCCTACTATTCGATAAAGATAATCGAGTGGTAACGGGTTTGTTTGCCTTTATCGGGGGGGCGGGAGGTTTAGGTATAGCTACGCTGATATTTTTTGGTTTAGTGATTACTAATATTCCCGCGACTATAGATGTGTCAGCCGAACGAACAGCAATTTCCGCATTAGTCTTGGCTCATATCCCACTGATGGCAATTGAGGGCGCGTTTACGACAGCCGTGGCTCTGTTTTTGAAACAAGTCAAACCTGAATTGTTGGAGAGTTGATGAAACACGGACTGGATTTTTATGCCAATTTAGACTCTTCGATTCATCGTTGGGAACCCCGTTGTAAACTGATTGGTTTATTTAGCTTAATTTTTGCGTTTTCATTTGTTGAACAGTTAAGTTTACTCCCAGGGATGATCGTCGTGACGCTGGTGTATTATCGCCTCTCCAGATTACCTCTGTCGTTTTTGCGATCGCGGCTGCGCTACCCTGGTTTTTTTTTGCTGGCGATTACTCTGCTTTTACCGTTTACCGTGGGTAGTACGGTTATCGTTCAGATAGGTATTTTGAGTCTATATAAAGAGGGAATCGTGGCGCTAGCGCTGATTGCGACTCGATTTTTATGTATTCTCACTGTGAGTTTAATTCTGTTTGGTACAGCCCCGTTTTTGAGTACCGTCAAAGCTATGCGATCGCTGGGACTTCCGGCGGTACTGGCGGATATGACGCTGTTGACGTACCGCTATATCGAACAGTTTGGTGAAGATTTAATCAAAATGAAACGGGCGATGCAATTGCGGGGGTTTCGGGCGACTCGTTTGTCTCGCCGTAATCTGAATGTGCTGGCGTCTCTAGTGGGTAGCTTATTGGTTCGCAGTTACAACCAATCCCAGCAGGTTTATCAAGCGATGATATTACGAGGGTACGGTTATACCCTGAAACATCGTAAACCGCCTAGTAGCATAAATCGGGTTTCTCGTGGGGATTTAATTGCGGTGGGGATCACCTTCGCGATCGCCCTTGGGTTCGTCGTTGCTGAAATTCTGCTACAAAGGCGGTAATAATCCTTACCAATGACGAATGACATAAACAAATGACAAATGACGAATTATGAGACCACAACAACAACTTGTATCTAACCCAGACAGTGCTAGAGAACCGGCGATCGCGATTTCTGATTTTAGTTTCTCCTATCCGGATAGACCTGAGGTTTTAGAAGACGTAAATTTTAATATATATCCTGAAGAACGAGTCGGTTTAATTGGACCCAATGGTGCGGGGAAAACAACGCTATTCCTCTCAATTTGCGGTATTTTAACACCCACCTCTGGAAACATTGACTTATTTGGACAACCCGTTGTTGTGGGTGAGTTTCGCCCGGAGATCGGCTTAGTGTTTCAGAATCCTAACGATCAGTTATTATTACCATCAGTATGGGAAGATGTCGCCTTTGGTCCACAGAATATGGGGATGTCAGGGGATGAGGTTAACCATCGGGTTCAACATGCGCTGTCTCTGGCTGGTGTGGAAACCCTAGCAGAACGGGTACCGCACAATCTTTCTGGAGGTGAGAAATGCATGGTCGCGATCGCGGGAGTATTAGCCATGCGTCCCCAATTGGTTCTGTACGATGAACCCAGCGCTAACCTAGATATGCGCTATCGTCGTCGCGTGATCAATTTTCTCCAAACCGCCCAGCAAACGATTCTGATTTCGTCCCATGACTTAGAATTGATTATCGAAGTGTGCGATCGCGTGCTTTTACTCAATGAAGGACGAATTATTGCTGATGGAACTCCCCAGCACATTATGGCGGATGAATCATTAATGAACGCTCATGGTTTAGAAGTGCCGCACTCCTTGCGTTCTCATCATCAGTAGCCAAAAACCATAGTGTCAGACATCTGAATCCGCGATCGCGTAATACAAGTCATACGCTATTTTTTCTCACTGGCGGCTGTTAAGGAACGCACTATTATAAGTGTAAACAACTCTCACCCAATCAAAGATTATGAGGGTGCAAGCGTCCGGTTTCTGCCGCCAACCACTATGCTCTTGAAAACGCTGATTTATCGAGCTTCCCTGGTTTCTCAAACCCTGCCCTTACGCATCATTATTGTTGTTCCCTTCCTGCTGCAAATTTTTGTCGCCGTCGGACTAACTGGATGGCTTTCTGTGCGCCATGGACAACAAGCCGTTAAGCAACTGGTGACTCAGTTAAAAATGGAAGTGAGCGATCGCACTCATCAACAGCTTGATCAGTATTTTGCCCTGCCTCATCAGCTTACTCAAATGAATTTAGAGGCGATAGAGTCGAAACTGCTCAACCCTGGTGTGATTGCGGAATACTTCGAGAATGTCACCATTTTGTTTGCCGATATTGTCGGCTTTACCCCCCTATCGTCTCGCTTATCTCCGATAAAATTAGTCAACTTACTCAATCAGATTTTTTCCTGCTTTGATCAGTTAGCTCAACACCATGGCTTAGAGAAGATTAAAACAATTGGTGATGCCTATATGGTTGCCAGTGGACTTCCTCTGCCTCGAGCCGATCATGCCCAGGCGATCGCAGAAATGGCGCTGGATATGCAACAGGCAATTACCCAATTTACTACAGATACAGACGAACCTTTTCAGATGCGGATTGGCATTCACACTGGTGCAGTGGTGGCTGGAGTGATTGGTATGAACAAATTTGTTTATGATCTGTGGGGAGATACTGTAAATGTTGCATCTCGTATGGAATCTCAGGGATTAGCAGGAAGCATTCAAGTAACTCAGGCGACTTATGATCAGTTACACGGTCAGTATAGGTTAGAAAAACGCGGTGTAATTGAGGTTAAAGGAAAGGGCAAAATGATGACTTATTGGCTGATCGAGAAATGTTAATCCATAAAATAATTTGAAAATACAAAAATCCCCGACTTAAAGTCAGGGACTATAGTGTGAGGAGTGCATGAAAAAATGGACTTAGACAGGGTTGGAGTGGCTGAGGTGGGATAAGGCTATCGTTTTGGTTATCGCAGCCAATTGCTCAACTCACCTTTAACAGGCTTAGACTTTATGCTTATCTTTACGGCGAGAAGCAATACCCACAGCCGCGACTAATCCTAACCCAGCTAATGTCGCGGGTTCAGGAACGGCTTCACTGGCTTGAGGCGCCCTTATTAGTTCAGGTAAATTGCCATTGAAGAGATAGTTATTGGATTGTCCCCCTCCCGTTAACGAAGCGGCAATTAAGTTACCGTTAATTTGAGCATTGTTAAAGTTGAAAGTAGCGGTAGGCGCCAAAATACTACCTTCAATTCCTATGCCACTGGCTGATAGGTTCGTGGCTTCATAGAAGTTGTAGATGACTTTCTGTCGCTGATCAATACCACCATTGATGTTGAACCTAAAGTTTTGTAATGATGCTTCGAGTCCACTAATATTTACGATGGCAGTTGAACCTGAAGCTACATTAAGATTGAAGCTGCTAGCCTCTCTTAAATCCGACGCACTTAGATGAAAGATATTCTGGTTTTCATTTGAACCATTTAACGTAATTCCACGATCAGCTATGTCTGTCGTACCAGTAGCCTCTAACCCTGCCCAGAATTGAGATAATCCTCGTAATTCCTGACTGGCTGCAGCAAAGTCAATGGGATTATCTTGGCGCAGCGTCCCCCCATTTTGCAGGGTGACATTGGTCAGTTCTGCTGTTTCCCCATAAACCGTATTACCTCGAACTTGACCGTTGCTGAAGATTAAATTATCACCAACAATTAAGACATCGCCATTGTTTCCCTCTTTCGGAAGTTCCATTCCCGCATAAAAATTTGTGAATGTGGCATTCCCAGCAATGGCGACCTTCCCCTCAGAATCAGTATTACTCTGATTCACATCACCGAGCACAAATAAGTTATATTCAAAAATGTTTGCGAGACTAATTGCACTAGCCTGGGTAGATAGCGATAGTACCATCGTCGCTGCCATTGATAAGGGAGCTACCAATTTACTTAAACGCGAAAAAGTTTTAGTGTTCATATCAACAATTAAAGGGTGTAATGGGCGCTGCGTTTCAGGTATAGCTTTTCAGCAATTCTGTTGGGTTAGATGCTGAACCTTACCTTTGCTCAGTTGTTTTAATCTTATTCAAAAACCTGACGAGATGTCATTAGAAATCAACGGATAACATCAAGTCTTCATGGTTTTGATTCCCTTTGTGAACCCCCAATGAATTTTTATGCGACGACAAGCTGTAAGTCCCTGGACATCAATTTTGTTAACTGATACCGATTCTGTATGGTGTTCGGCATTTAAACTTTAATGCCAACAACTGCAAAATCCTTGCCCATCCTACATAAAATAAACTATTCTCCGCATCGAGATAAAATCTCTAAACGGAGAATAGTTTGTTGATATATTACTGAGTAGGTATAAAGTGGGGTAGGTCTCAATACTGCTCCGATAAGCCTGTCTTCTCTCCCCCTGCTCCCCCTGCTCCCCCTGCTTCCCCTGCTCCCCCTGCTCCCCCTGCTCCCCCTGCTCCCTCTGCTTCCTTCGATGGACAATCTTCCTTAACCGAGCAGTATTGGGGCAGGTTTATCTTTGTCTCAGGGTTTAATCATGGACGCTAATGTCCGTTGAGTCTGAGGTAGATGATAATTATGGGATACCTCAGAAGTCTTAACCTCTGGTATGACAGTCATTGGATGAGCTGGCGACATGTGAGACGGTGGCATTTGCTTCATTTCTTGGACTTTAAGCAAAATCAAATATTCATAGAAGGCTTGCAAGGTACACCAAGCCATTCCCGCTTTGCCATCCAGACAACCACCGAGGAAGAAATACATATAAATCCACCGTAACAGGGGTCTAAACGGTAAGCGTAGGGATAAATCTTTGAGCGCTCGACGCCGTTCGACTTCCGAGCGACCAAAGAATAAATTCCACCAATTGACGTTTCCCTGTTGTAACTGACGGAGTGTCTCAGTTGCTTCATCGGTGGAGTAGCGATTGTGCTTTTCTATCCAACGACTCAAGCCTTTACTACAGGTATAGTGAGGATAGGTTTCTTGCAGAAAACTCGTTGCTCCAGTACAAACTTCCCGTTCCGTATGACCGTAATCTGTGAACCAAACTTTTCCTTTTTGGAAAAAACGCATTTGGTAACGGGGATATTGGGTACTGTGGCGAATCCATTTCCCCATAAACATTACTCGTTCTGCCACATAATAGCCAACCGCCTTTGGGCGTTTTATCGCCGCTAAACACTCTTGAAACAGTTGAGGGGTCATCCGCTCATCTGCTTCTAAGATATAAACCCATTCATACTTTGTGGGAATAGCTTCTAGCATCCAGGTTCGTTGCTTGCCATGGCTCTCAAACTGATGTTGCACGATACGAACCGGATAGCGGGAGGCAATTTCTACCGTGTGATCCGTGCTGTAGGAATCTACCACGATGACATCATCTGATAACTGTGCAGATTCAATACAAGCGGCAATATCTAGTTCTTCGTTGTGGGTGAGAATGTAGATGGAAAACATAAGTTAAAAAGTGAGTGAACGATTAAACGAGTGGCAGATTCCTTTACATAGACTAGTACTGCTACCTGGGAAGTCAAACGTTATACTATAGAGGCGGGTGCAAGTCGCTCAGGAATGCTTGAAACCGATAACTTATCCATAAAACCCGCCTTTAGTTACAAGTCAAAACTAGGCTTTGAGCCTAGTCGAAGGGTGAAAAGAATTTTTTACACTAATTATATTTTGAGGGGTTTTGCATCCCTGTGTCTAGAGCTGCAACCAATCTTTGTACAATCTTTACATTGGCTTACTCAGTCTAACCTTTCAGTAAAGTAGCTTCCGACAGGAATAGGCTTTGGTTCAAATACCCACCAGTGGCATACAATAGAAAGGTTGTGCAAAAATCGTGAACTGACGACCATGGCTGTACCAAAGAAGAAAACATCAAAGTCAAAACGAGACAAACGCAGAGCTAACTGGAGACGCAAGGCATCCTTGGAAGCCCAGAAAGCCCTCTCTCTTGGGAAGGCAATTCTGAGTGGACGTTCGACGTTTGTCTATCCGAGTGAAGAAGAAGAGGAAGAAGAAGCCTAGTGCAGGGTGGCAGAAGGCAAGTGAATACCTCTGTTGATGGAGTACAGATGGGGAGTACAGAGGTAGCATGATACCTCTGGTACTCTCTAGGTCGCAGCGTTAGGTCGTTGAGTTAGATTAAACTATGATCGGAAAATTTTTCCAAAAACCGGAACCGGAACAGAGCGATCGCGTGCCTCCGGGTCAATTCTTGACCAAGGGGTTCCCGGTTCTAACCTATGGTAATACTCCCCAAGTCAACATTGATGACTGGGAATTCCGGGTTTGGGGTTTAGCTACACCCAAGACTTGGCGTTGGTCAGATTTTATGGCAATGCCTCAACATGATTTTACTCAGGATTTTCATTGTGTGACCCGTTGGTCAAAACTGGATGTGCAATGGATGGGGATCAAGGTAACCGACTTTATGAGTCAGGTGGAACTTGACCCGAAAGCTACCCATGTTTTGCAACATTGCTATGGCGGCTACACCACGAATCTGACATTGGACGAGTTTGTGCGTGAGGATAACTTTTTTGCCCATACCCTGTTCGGTGAACCTTTACCTCCAGAACATGGAGGTCCGGTGCGTTTAGTAGTTCCCCACCTGTATGCTTGGAAAAGCGCGAAGTGGATTAATGGCTTAGAGTTTTTTGACCACGAGGAATCGGGGTTCTGGGAACGTAATGGTTATCACCGCCGAGGTCAACCTTGGGCAGAGGAGCGCTATAGTTCCTGAGCAATAAGCTGATGTGCTTCTAAGATAGCAGGGGTGCAGAATGACTGAAATAATCCCGATTTGAGCTATTGACAAGGGCGGTGGTTTTCTGGGATACTTACTTCATAATGGGAAAATGTGCCCGCCTGTAGGGTCTGATTTCATCCTTATTCAACACAAACATTGGGTGAAATCCCTGGTTTATTCTTATCCCATAAGTAACGGCGCTAATTGTGCTAACGAGGGGAGAGATTTCTGCATCCGTTAAAGTGACGACAAGATTAGAGATCCCCCTTCCGTCCCCCTTTTAGATCCCCCTTCCGTCCCCCATAAAAAGGGGGAGACCAGCGGATGCTTCGCTTTTTTTTGCACGGGGGAGACCAGGGGATGCGAGAGCTTTTTTTGCACGGGGGAGACCAGAGGATGCGAGAGCTTTTTTTGCACGGGGGAAGCCAGAGGATGCGAGAGCTT
>NZ_JAVJZI010000105.1:0-19421 GCF_040223135.1 Coleofasciculus sp. G3-WIS-01 | reverse complement strand
CCTGCCTTTGCTGTGGTAGTTGAGAATTGTTCAGTATTTCAGATGGAAGAGTTTGTCGGGTTAAAATCCACGTGTATTAGTCATTTGTCTGGGCGGGTTGTACTGCTATCTTTTCGGTTGCACCCAAATGCGACTAACCCCGCCTTGGCTCAGGAACGGGCTCCACCCAGCCGTGCCTTGGCTCGACTATACATTGCCCCCAGCCGGGCCCGCGCACGTCTCTACATTGCTCCCAGACGCGCCATGGCACGTCTCTACATTGTGCCATGGCACGTCTCTACATTGCTCCCTGCAGCAGACCCTAGACTAAGGCAAGCATAGTTTTATGATCATCAATGCCTTCCCTCAGCGCCCGATTTCCACCTCTTCAAGGATGCCCAGTGCATCAGGGACGAGAACGGCTGCGGAATAGTAGGCGCTGATTAGATAAGACATAATCGCCTTTTCGTTGATACCCATGAACCGGACAGACAGGCTGGGTTGGTATTCATCGGGGATACCCGTTTGGTGTAACCCAACCACCCCTTCATTCTCCTCACCGGTGCGGAGTGCAAGGATAGAGCTAGTATTAGCTTTTGTGATCGGAATCTTGTTGCAGGGAAAGATGGGAAAGCCCCGCCAACCGAAGATCATCTGCCCGTTTATCTCAACAGTCTGGGGATAAATGCCACGGCGGTTGCACTCCCGACCAAAGGCAGCAATGGTGCGGGGGTGAGCCAGCAGGAACTTCGACTTCTTCCGCAGAGAGAGGAGTTCATCCATGTCATCTGGGGTGGGTGGACCGGTGCGGGTAAAAATGCGCTGTTTGAGCTCCGCATTGTGCAGCAATCCGAAGTCGCAGTTATTAATCAGTTCGTATTCCTGCCGTTCCCGCAACGCTTCAATCGTCAGCCGTAACTGTTGCTCAACCTGATTTATGGGTTCATTGTACAGGTCAGCCACTCGCGTGTTGACCCGCAAAATGGTTTGAGCCACACTCAACTCATACTCGCGCGGTGTTAAGTCGTAATCCACAAACGTCCCAGGCAGCTCGGTTTCCACCGGATGTCCCGCTGACATCGCGATCGCGGCTTGACCGTGTTTGTCCTGGGGCTGTCTCAACCGGGCTCTAAATTGATCGACCTGAGCTTGGAGCGCCTCGGACTGGTTGAGTAACTCTCGAAATGCCTGAATCGGCAGGGATAATACTGTACAGCTCGTTACTGCCCGTAGGGTGACATGCCAACTGTCCTGGGACTCAACCAGAGCTTGACCCCCAAAATAGTCACCGTCGGCGAGTACATCTCGTAAAGCCTCTTCCTCATATTTTCCCGGTATCATCTTGTTGACTTTACCGTGAGCAATGAGTAACACGCGATCGGCAGGTTGACCCGCCTGAACAATCACGTCACCTGCGGCAAACTCTTGTTGCACAAATCCGTCAGCTAAGGCATTTAACACCTCAACATCGTCAAACCCGCGCAGTAAGGATAGCTCACATAGGGATTGGGGAATCACCCGCACTTCAGTTCCCGTATTGGTAAAACTGACTCGTCCATCCCCGACGGTATAGCGCAACCGACGGTTCACCCGATAAGTACCCCCCTTGATCTGCACCCAGGGCAACATCTTTAACAGCCACCGTGGGGTGATGCCTTGCATCTGCGGCACGGTTTTGGTCGTGGTTGCCAAATTCCGGGCGGCGGCTGTATTCAAACTCATCTGCGGCTGTTCACTCTCAACCGGCAAATTGGCGGCATCTGTCATAACTTAACTCTCTGTAATTACTAGTGACCCTTAAAACAACCTGAAACCCGTAGGGTGGGTACTGCCCACCATGGGTGTCAACTGAAGCCACAACCCTTGCCCATTCTAATTTTCAGCTACGGGGTTCCTGCTCCCTCGACTGATAGCGATCGCCACTGGAGAAGGGCGGGTTTAGTCAAGTTATCAGTTGTTGCCATAAGTTATCTGTAAAACCCGCCCCTACATTCCCTACATCCCCCGCTTCCCCCTGCTCTCCTGAAGGGCGGGTTTTACTACTATCATTGGCGGGTTGCACCCAGATATGAATAAACCCGCCCCGACTTGCCCCTTAATTAGTCCTCGGTAGACAGCGTTCTCACCTTCTGTCTAACGACCGATTTCAACATCTTCAAGGATGCCTAGTGCGTCGGGGACGAGGACAGCAGCAGAGTAGTAGGCGCTGACGAGGTAGGAGATGATCGCCTTTTCATCGATGCCCATAAATCGGACAGACAGACTGGGTTGGTATTCATCGGGGATACCCGTTTTGTGAAGACCGATGACACCTTGGTTAGCTTCTCCCACACGCATTAACATGAAGGAGCTAGTCCGGGTTTTGGAGATGGGAATCTTGTTGCTGGGAAAGATGGGGATGCCACGCCAAGCGGGTACTGAGCTGTTGCCCATGGGGACAGTGTGGGGATAGAGTCCCATCCGGCTACACTCCCGACCAAAGGCTGCGATCGCGCGGGGGTGGGCGAGGAAAAAGCTCGGCTCTTTCCAGACAATGGAGATTAGTTCATCCAGGTCATCTGGGGTGGGTGGACCGCTACGGGTAAAGATGCGCTGTTTCAGGTCTGCATTGTGCAGCAACCCAAAGTCGCGGTTATTAATCAGTTCATGTTCCTGCTGTTCCCGCAATGTCTCAATCGTCAGCCGCAATTGCTGCTCAGTCTGATTCATCGGTTCGTTGTACAAGTCAGACACTCGCGAGTTGACCCGCAACACCGTTTGAGCCAAGCTCAACTCATACTCACGGGGAGCGGCTTCATAATCCACGAAGGTTCCGGGCAAGGGGGTTTCACTCTGATGTCCTGCAGATAAATCGATCAAGGCTTCCCCTTCGGCGCTCTGGGGTTTGCTCAGGCTAGCGCGGTATTGATCAACCTGAGCCTGCAAGGTTTCAGATTGGCTAACCAACTGCCGAAACGCCTCTTCCGGTAGTGACAAAACAATGCAGCGAGTCACGGCTTGTAGGCTAACGTCCCAAGTATCTTCCGACTGCACAACGGCTTGGTCACCAAAATGATCGCCGTCAGCCAGCACCCCTAAGACGACTTCATCACCATATTTTCCAGATCCAATCACGTTCACTTTACCATGGGCAATCAGGATGACCTGGTCTGCCGATTGACCCGCCTGAATGATCACATCACCAGGGGCAAATTCTTGCTGCACAAATCGGTCAGCTAAAACAGCGAGTACCTCTTCATCCTCAAACCCCCGCAGCAAGGGCAGTTCACACAGTTCTTGGGGAATCACTCGGATAGTAGCCCCAACGTTGGTGAAGGTAACGCGCCCATCGCCAACGGTATAGGTTAACCGACGGTTCACCCGATAGCCACCACCGACGACTTGTATCCAGGGCAGCATTTTCAACAACCACCGGGACGAAATGCCCTGCATCTGGGGCTTGGTTTTGGTGGTGGTTGCCAAATTCCGGGCAGCGGCTGTGTTTAAGGTTAGCTGCGGTTGATCATTTTGATTTTCTAGGGGCGTATTTGCTGCATCTGTCATGATGACTCTCCTTTGGTTAATGTTAGTGGATATCCTTGGCAGGGGCTTGGTAACCAAGCCCCTACGTTGGTAACCAAGGGCTTGGTAACTAAGCCCCTACGGTTTCGGTGACGACACCTTCCGCTCTACAGAACTTAGACAATCTTGGATATACCTAGATTGAGGTCTGCTTCCTGCTTCATTGACTCGCACTGCCCAGAGGCTGTAACTTTAGAGTCTCCACAGGCTACCACCGTCGAGCTGACGGCAGGAGTATAGTTTTCCAGATTGACCGAGGCGTTGAAATCTTGATCTTTTTTCATGCCACAGCACGAACCAGAAAATGTGCGAATGTGCAATGGCATCTGCTGTTGGTGGGAGTATTCAGAACACAACTGACTGAATGGATAGAATCGAGAAGCTACAATTACTTCGGCTCCGTACCAGGAGGCTTTGTACAGCAATTGGCGTTTGAATTCGTAGCATCCACAATCGGCTATGGCTGAGGCTAACCGATGGTTTTTGTGCCTCCCAGAACCATGCAAATCCTCAATCACAATGGTGCTGTGGTTCTTAGCTAACCATGTCGTGAGTTTATGCAAGGCATCGGCGCGAACGTTAGCGACTCGCCGATGTTGTTTAGCCAGTCGGTTGCTCGCTTTTTGACGGTTGGATGAGCCTTTTACCTTTCGGCTCAGGGTACGTTGCAGGCGAACTAACCGACCCTTGGCTTTTTGATAGGCTTTGACGTTCTCTACCTCGGTTCCATCGGAACAGGTGGAGAGTCGATTAATTCCTACATCTACGCCGATTCTATCACGAATTTTCGCTGTGGTTTGGATATCTTTTTCGTAGCTGAAACTGATGTACCAATCCTGAGCCAGTTTACTTATAGTGACATTTTTTACAGTAACACTTGGCGGTATTTCATGACAAGTTATCCAGCCAATTCGAGGTAAGTTTATCCGATTTCCACTAATTTTGATGCCGCCTTCTAAGTAGAAGCTGTCCTTGTTTCCCTTCTTTTTGAATGTGGGTTTCTGGGACACCTTTGACACCAACCATCGCTGTAATGCCGTGGCTAGATGTCGCAGCGCTTGTTGAGGGCTACAGGGGGAAACCTCATCGTACCAAGGGTTTACAGATTTCACCTCTGCGAGTAAACGCTGATGGAGGTCAATCGCCGTTGGCAGTTTTTCTTTATTGTCTAACGCTGTAAGACATAAGGAAAGTCCCCAGTTCCAAGCATGACGTGCCGTGCCTGCGTGTTTAGCTAACAAGGTTGCCTGCTTGTTATTGGGCTTGAGTTTGGTTTTAAAGCTGACTTGCGGCATCTTTCAACGGCTCTACTGTTTGCTTGTTTTTCTGTGACCAAGACTCATAGAATCTGGCAGAAAATACAGTAATTATCTCGAAAACATCTGATTGGTCTGAGCTAGATCCTCGCGCATAACCGATGGTTTTTCTGCTTCCTTGTCTAATTTTGTAGACCATTGTCTAATTACAGCCCTTCATTTTTACCCCCTGTATCTAAACCCGTAATTTCGCCAAATTAGCTTTTGGTTCCTTAGGACTTACGCTTTTTTGACGGCACAGGCGCTACCTGTAGGGGCACGGCAATGCCGTGCCCCTACCATAAATGGCGTTTGTGCGTAAGTCCTGTTTCTAACATTGAGCTAATCTGCATCGCTGACGTGCCTAACCCTGTGGGAAGACTGGGTAAACTCTCCGCCACTGGCTCCGCTTCGGTTTCTGGCTGGGGAGTCTCCGCTAAGCTGGCGGCAATTTGCATCGCTGACGTGCCTAACCCTGTGGGCAGACTGGGTAAAGTCTCCGCCACTGGCTCCGCTTCGGTTCCTAGCTGGGGAATACCGACCGAACTCAACAACGATGTTATCCGTGCGGCTGAGCAACCTAAGGCGGTAGGCGCATTGAACAAGTTCCTGGGGCTGGGATCGCGTTTAAATTCAGGTTCTTTGTAGTAGCTGCCACCCAAGTGCCATTTGAGCATACCAGACATCATGAACTGTAGTTGTTCAACATACTCAAATAGCTGTTCGCGAGCCCTTGTATCTAGGTCAAAGTCCTCACAGAGCGCTGGGAGTTCGGTGGCGACGATGTGTTCAAACTCACGCACCCGCGCCGTGATCAGGTTATTAACAATCTCAACCGCTTTTGCCACATCACAGTCAAGAAAATGCTGAGTGATCAACACGCTATTGAAAAGTATGCCTTCAGATTCCATTTCTTTCTGATAGGATACGATGTCATTGACTAAACTGGAAACATTGGCACCCGCTTTGTGCATGCTTTGTACCGGTTGACTGTCATAAAGCTCAGGGGGCATTTTCTCGCTTTGGTTCAAGAGCATCAGGAAATCAAAACCAAATGTCTTGATACGTGTCTCTACATAATCGATTGGGTCAGGGATACGATTTTGTGCCTGGTGGTCAAGTTGCCACGCCCAACTTTCAAATATTTTTACGAGTAAACCCCTCATCTCCTCCTTGTCCTCGGCAGACAAACAAGAAGTCATTCTCTGCCATAGATACACTAAACCCCGTTCCGATGGGTTAGTTGGCATCAACATCGGACCAGAGTCGCTAGAGATCAATGCCAATAGTCGAGCCAGGAACACTCTACCCCCTACTATGTCGCGGGTCGCTAAGTAGCGTCCATCAAATACACAATCAAGGTAAAAACCCCAAACCATGCCTTTTGTCGCCAGCTCATAGACAGTTTTGGCAGCCTTCGGATACACTAATGCACAGGTCAACGCTGCATCGATCGCATCAAATCTCTGTTCATCCCAGAAACTGATGCCAGGAATACCAATCATTCCCATTTCGTAAGCCCATTCCTTAGACGTCCGTCGCCCTTCCTCTAGGTGCGGATTCAATCCTGTAGAAAAGGGCATATAAAACTCGGGTAGGGGAATTTCTCCCACCGTCTGGAAAGGAATGTAATTATAGGTTCTCACCCTTAATCCCATCGCCGCCGGCGATAAGCCTATACGCGCCGCTGCCGTACCCAAGCCCTTGGGTCCTGCGAGTGGCGATTCTTTTTTCGATCCGGCGGGAATGTATCTGCCTCCGGGGCGAGTTTCCCACTCCAGATCCCCAGCCATCCAGTCTTGCAGGGCTTTCACATAGCGAAATACCCGGTAACGTGCCTCACTATCCAACCCATACTCATCCAAGAGTGGGGGGAGTTCCACCGTCATGGTATGCTCAAACTGGAATAGTCGTGAAGTCACTAAGTCATTAACGAAGTTAACAGCGTCCTGGATCTCCGTGTTGAAGAAGTGTTCCGCCACCATTACACAGTTATTGCTCCTGCCTTCATCAATATCCTTCTGGTAAGAAATGATGTCGTTGCGTAGAGCTACGCTGTCACAGAAGATGTCTTTTAACACCCGGATAGGTCGCTTGTTGTAAATTTCGGCTGGGATCTCAGCCGCTAGAGAGTGTTCGACCAAATCCGCCGACCAAAACATCCCGCTGACCTGACGACGCAACATGACGTATTCCACTGGATCTATGATCCGCTCTTGGTTTTTGTCCTGGTTGAAAAGTTCTCGCAGGGCGGTATAGGATAGTGTCCGGTAATGTTCAACAAACCGTTGTCGCCACTGCTGAGACATCGTCGGTGCACTCCGAAACCACAAATCAATCAGGGCGCGTTCTGTCGGGTTTTTGGGTTCTGGAAGGGGCGTTGATAAATCCGTAGCCATAAAAGACATGACTCGATCGATATAAGACTTAGCCTGTCTGACATCCTGGTTTCCCACCTCAAATGTTTTAGCGAAATAGTCATCGGCAAACCACCCCCAAACATACCAATCGCTGAGTAAGTCCAACTCCAATGCGGGTGCATCCGGGTGAGTGGCGGCAGCAAAGCCAGCAAAATCCATCGCATCAAAGGTTTTTTCATCCCATACGGCATCCTCATCAGATCCCAGGATGCCCATCCGATACGCCCATTCCTTGCAGTGTATGCGTGCCCCCTGTACATTGGGGTTCACACGCGCGGGCCAAGGCATATAAAAATCAGGTAATTCAAAGGTTGGCTGGCTTGATGTCATTGTTCGCTTAAACTTAATTTCAGAAAATTGTCTAGTCTTAGGTCTGGGTGGAAGTCCGATCAATTGGATAGCCATGATAAACTCGGATATAAGATAGTCGTCTTATACCTTGTCTTCACTAATTCACAACAAACCTGCCGAAACTGCCGATTCGCACGGTTTCAATTGGTTCACAGCTAGTTAGGCTGGCTTGACTCAAGTAGGCAGTTTTAAAGTAACACTGATTCTTTAAATAAATGATTATGGCATCGCTCAGTACAACCTTACTAAAGCCCATTTAATGGCTGATAATGACCATAAAAAACCACCTACTTTTTATCTCATTAGCCAGAGTATCTCAAATCATTGAGTTTAATTTTTTTTGTAATCAAAGTTAACATTTTGGGCAACGTGGTTCAGCCGTGGGGTTTTGACGTTAAGACTTGGTTAATTTTCTCCAAGCCCATTGCCCTTTTGTGCTTAAGTTAACAGACCCAGGGGGAACCGGTAGGGGTTTGGTCACCAAACCCCCTTTCAGATACAATCAAGGGTTGTAGAAAAAACAGTATCAGGAGAAAAAACGTAAGTGCTAACCCTTGGCGTCAACATTGATCACATCGCCACCATTCGACAAGCACGACGCACTGTGGAACCCGATCCCGTGGCGGCGGCGGTGTTAGCCGAATTAGCGGGTGCGGATGGGATTACTGCCCACCTGCGGGAAGATCGACGCCATATCCAAGATCGGGATATCCGACTCTTGCGTCAGACGGTGCGAACTCACTTAAATATGGAAATGGCACCAACGGAGGAAATGATCGCGATCGCACTCGATATTAAACCAGACTATATTACTCTAGTTCCAGAACGGCGGGAGGAAGTCACCACTGAGGGAGGATTAGATATTGCGGGTCAAAAATCCCGTCTCGGTGAAGTCGTGGCTCAGTTGCAAGAGGCAGGAATTCCCGTTAGTCTATTTATCGATGCTGATCCTGCCCAGATCGAAGCCTCGGCAGACATTAACGCCAAGTTTATCGAACTGCATACGGGCTCCTATGCAGAAGCCAAAGACGAAGCCAGTCGCCAAACGCAACTGGATTTGTTAGCCAAAGGATGCCAAGATGCGATCGCGGCTGGGTTGCGTGTGAATGCAGGTCATGGTTTAACCTATTGGAATGTTTACCCTGTCGCTTGTTTACCGGGGATGGAAGAACTTAATATTGGTCATAGCATTATCGCACGAGCCTCCCTCGTTGGATTAGAACGAGCCGTTCGGGAAATGAAACAAGCCATGCTGAGAAAACAATGAGGGGAGTTAATTCAAAAATCATGTTTCATACATACCCTGGCACGTCTGTCAATTGTCGAGGCGGGTGTAGGGGCGGGTTTAGCCCTAATTGTAGGGGCGGGTTTAGGGAATCAATTCAGCTAGTCACCGTTAAATTAACAACAAAACCCGCCCTGACTAACGTTAAATTAACAACAAAACCCGCCCTGCCCACCGTTAAATTAACAACAAAACCCGCACTGACTAACGTTAAATTAACAACAAAACTCAATTGATCGGGGCGGGTTTAGTCAAATCTGGGTCAAAAAGAGATGATAATCGTGAAACCCGCCCCTACACAATCAAAACGTTCCCAATCACCTGTTCACCAATCACCCAATTAAAACCATGCAAACCTATTACTATCTAGTCGCCAGTCAACGCTTCTTACTTGAAGAAGAACCCTTTGAAGAAGTTCTGAGAGAACGAACCAAAGACTACCAAGATAAAGGAAAAGAGATTGACTTTTGGCTAGTCAAACAACCCGCCTTTTTAGAAGCTCCAGAAATGGCGCAAGTCAAACAAGAATGTCCTCAACCCGCCGTCGCTATTATTTCAACCAACCCTAAATTTATCACCTGGTTAAAGCTGCGCTTAGAATTCGTCAAAACTGGAGAATTTCCGGCTCCATCGGATACAATTCCTGACCCGATCGCGTCCTTAGCCTCTGTATCATAAACGAGGTTTATAGTCAAACCCCACTCCTAAAAACAATAAGCTGGGGCAGCCAACCAAGAAATCAGTACCCCTAAGATTGAACCCACAATCACTTGAAACGGGGTATGCCCCAGCAATTCCTTGAGGCGATCCTCATTAAACTGTTTACCTTCTTGAAATAACTCATCAATAATTTGATTAAGGATACGAGCTTGCTTACCTGCAGCTTGTCGAACCCCTGCGGCATCGTACATAACAATGATTGCAAAAATCGTCGCGATCGCAAAATCAGGAGACGCCCATCCCATCGTTTGTCCCACACCCGCAGCCAAGGCGGTAACCAAAGCTGAATGAGCGCTAGGCATCCCCCCAGTCGTCACCAGAGTGCGGAGATTAAATTTCCGATCTTTTGTTAACTCGACCAGTAGCTTAAGGAGTTGAGCCACTAAACAAGCAATCAGCGCAACCAGTAGTACCTGGTTGTTTAGGATATTGCCAAAATCCTGCATCGTGTTTCAGTTAAAATGGGTTGTTGATCAACGGATGTTTAAGCACTTACCAATGACGAATGACAATGACGAATGACATAAGACGAATGACATAAGACTAATACGTCCGCGCTGTAATAAAATCAGCCAGAGCAATTAAAGGTTGAGAGCGCTCACCAAACGGTTCAAGTTGGGCAATAGCCTCTTCAATCAACTCTTGAGCTTTAGCTTTAGAAGCCTCTAGTCCCCAGAGGCTAGGATAGGTGGCTTTCTGCGCTTGCAAATCCTTCCCAGCCGTTTTGCCTAATTCCTCCTGAGTTGCGGTGATGTCCAGGATATCATCAATAATTTGAAACGCTAAACCAATATTTTGAGCATAGCGAGACAGACGTTCTATATCCGCATCCGTTGCACCCGCCAAAATTCCGCCACAGACGACGCAGCTTTCCAGCAACGCTCCGGTTTTATGGGTATGAATGTAATTAAGGGTTTCCGCTTGAATATCCGATTTTCCCTCACATTCCAAATCAACCACTTGACCCCCAACCAATCCCTCTGCGCTCAAGGTCCAACCTAAACGAGCAATCACTCGCAACACCCGCTCGGCGGGAACTCCCTGAGTTTGGGTGGCAACATATTCAAACGAATACGCCAGCAAACCGTCACCCGCTAGAATCGCCATATCCTCACCGTAAACCTTATGATTGGTGAGTTTACCCCGACGGTAGTCATCGTTATCCATAGCGGGAAGGTCATCATGGATTAACGACATCGTGTGGAGCATTTCCAAAGCGCAAGCGGTTGGCATTGCCATCTCAATCGTGCCACCCATCAGTTCACAGGTTGCCAGACAAAGAATCGGGCGCAACCGTTTCCCCCCCGCTAAGAGAGAATAGCGCATTGCCTCATAAATCTTTTCCGGATAACTTAGGGGTAAAGAACGGTCTAAAGCAACCTCCACTTGAGCTTGCCGCTCTTTGAGATAGGTTGATAAATCAAAGGTTGGGGGTTCCCCATTGGGGGCAGGTCGCCCATCTGTTGCTACCATGCCATTATTCCTTAAATCGTCTGTTCTACTGTCTTAACAATTCTACGAGCCTAGGGGCGTTATGAGTTAGTCCTGGTATAGCTGAAAACAGTATTTTGCAATAACATCGTCACCGTCATCGGACCGACGCCACCAGGAACCGGGGTGATAAATTGGGTCATGTCCCGAACGGCGTCAAAATCCACATCACCCACCAACCGGGATTTTCCCTGAGCATCGGTGACGCGATTGATACCCACATCAATCACAATGGCATTTGGTTTAACCTGATCCGCCGTAATTAGATTAGGGCGTCCGACGGCAGCAATCAAGATATCCGCCTGACGGGTCAGTTCAGCCAAATTTTGCGTGCGCGAATGGGCGATGGTTACTGTAGCATCCGCTTCGAGTAACATCAGTGCGATGGGTTTACCGACCAAAATACTTCGCCCCACAACAACAGCATTTTTCCCTTTCACATCAATCTGGTACTCCCGCAACAGGCGCATCACTCCCTCTGGGGTGCAGCTTCGCAGTCCAGTTTCACCTCGCAGCAGACGCCCTAGATTGAGGGGATGCAGTCCATCAACATCTTTATCAGGATTAATTTGATGGAGTAAATAGACGCTATTTAGATGTTCGGGTAAAGGAAGTTGCAGGAGGATACCATCGACGTTGGGATCGTGATTCAGGCGATGAATGGCTTGCTCAACCTCGGCTTGAGAGACATCAGCCGGAAAATGTTGCCCAAAGGAAGCAATCCCCACTTTGGCACAGGCGCGTTCCTTATTCCGCACGTAGGTGGCGCTGGCTGGGTTATCGCCAACCATTAGCACTGCTAATCCCGGTGGGCGTCCATAAGTGGATTTGAGCCGTTCTACTTCGGCTTTGAGCTGATCTTGAATGCGTTGAGCCAGGGCTTTGCCATCCAGTAACTGAGGGTAAACAGATTTCATGGGCAGGTTGAGAGACATCTAAGGACTTTGATTATTTTACGGGTAGTGGTGCCACTGCTCAGTATTCAATTCTCAACTATCTAAGCTATAACCGGGATGTACACCGTTTAGCGTGGGTAACAGTTATAGCAATGTCTGCTCAAAACGACCATCGCTCACGCCTTTGCTCGTCAATTCCAACCAGCCAAAGGTCAACTATGTTTTATCTCCTGCCAATGTGTGCTTTACTGTTTGGGGGAGGACTGGTGAGTTGTAGCAATGTCCCCCTGCAGGGTACTCCGAATGGTATGGGTAGCGCTCATTCCGTAGATCTCACCGCGATTGGTGAGATCCCATCTGAAAAGAATGCCAATACGGTGCTTTACCTTCAAGGTCAAGTCATCGCCCAAGCCCCCTTTTTGAATTCCGGGGCTTATCAACTTCAGGATACCACGGGCAAAATTTGGATCGTGAGCAATCAAGAACTTCCCAAGGTGGGTGACCAGGTTTTAATTAGAGGACAGGTACAATTTAAAAGTATTCCCATTGGTGGACAGGAAATGGGTGAAGTTTACCTTCAGGAAACAGAACAGCTCGAGCGGAAGGCTGAATAATTTTGTCATTATGATGTCCGGCAAATCACCCCTAATAAAAATGTACGGGCTTGGTAACCAAGCCCCTACTCACCCTCACCGTAATTATGGGTATTCAACCGGACATGATATCATTCGTATGACGTTGGGAAGAATGAACAATCAATCTATTGAAGTCGCGATCGCGATTCTCTACCGTTCGGGACGGTTCCTGATGCAGCTTAGGAACGACATCCCTGGCATCCTTTATCCGGGGTGCTGGGGATTTTTTGGCGGTCATTTGGAGCCAGGAGAAACTCCAGAGGTGGCGATGCGGCGAGAATTACTCGAAGAAATTTCCTATACTCCTCCCCAATTGGCAAAGTTTGATTGCTATAAGGATGCCCAGGTTATTCGTCATATATTCCACGCCCCTTTAACGGTGGAATTGAATCAATTGGTATTACAAGAAGGCTGGGATCTGGGTTTATTGACACCCGAAGAGATTAAGGCAGGTCAGGCTTATTCGGAAATAGCGGGTCAGGTGCGTCCTTTGGGGCAACCTCACCAGACCATTTTATTAGATTTTTTGGCGAGGAAACCTGACCAATGACCCTGACGCGATCGCGATTGATTCATCTTTTACGTTTTAGCCAATATGCCAGCTTGTCAATGAAACTCATGGCGGTGGGAGTGGTGATTACCTCTGTTTTTATCCTCATCGCTATTTTTGCCCCTGTTTTTCAAGGATGGGGATGGCTACAAGATCCTACTGCATCTCTGATCAACCCCATCCACGAATCCCCTGGTAGCGAACATTGGTTCGGTACGACACGCCAAGGTTATGATGTCTTCTCCCGCACCGTATTTGGTACTCAAGCGGCGTTAAAAGTGGTGATTCTGGCAACTAGCTTGAGTTTAATTATCGGTGTTCCCTTGGGGTTAGTGAGTGGATATCTCGGCGGCAGATTAGATCGGGTGTTACTGTTTTTGATGGATACGATCTATACCTTGCCCGGATTGCTGCTATCCATTACCCTAGCCTTTGTCGTGGGGCGAGGTGTATTTAATGCCGCGATCGCACTGAGCATTTCTTACGTTCCCCAATATTATCGCGTTGTCCGTAACCATACCGCCAGCGTCAAAACTGAATTATTTATCGAAGCCGCACAAGCCATGGGTGCTTCCCCTAGGCGGGTTCTCTCCCGTTACCTCTTTCTCAATGTAATTCAAAGCGTCCCGGTTTTATTTACCCTCAACGCCGCCGACGCTATTTTAATCTTAGGTGGACTAGGATTTTTGGGACTGGGACTACCCGAAGAAACCCCAGAATGGGGACATGATTTGCGTCAAGCCCTGGATGCATTACCCACAGGCATTTGGTGGACAGCTTTATTCCCCGGTTTAGCGATGACATCCATGGTTATTGGTTTATCGTTATTGGGAGAAGGGTTAACAGAGATCATTAATCCCCGTTGGCGAGAGGGGAGATGAGGCTTCCCAGGACAACCCAAAACCTAAGAGAGAAACTCTCAATGAGTTATAACAAGTGAAAAGGATGAAACCCAGGTATAGCAATAATTTGATTTTTTTAAATTGCCACAACCTATTTAGAATGGCTCTACCTAATACCTAATACCTAAAAAGCACAAGAACGGGGAATCTTCATAAAATTTAACCCCGTTAAACTTGATTGATTCTTATTTAATGCTTTATCGCAACCGCCATAGCTGTTAGGACACATCATTTATGTAGAGACGCGCCATTTATGTAGAGACGCGCCATTTATGTAGAGACACATCATTTATGTAGAGACGCGCCATTTATGTAGAGACGCGCCATTTATGTAGAGACGCGCCATGGCGCGTCTCTACAATGGTGACGAAAGTCCTAATCGATGTGTCTACTGCTATAACTCGTTTAAGAGGATTAGGTGTCCTGTGCCAATCCAACCGACACAGACTATAGTAGGAGCAACAAATGTCAACCCAATAGCAAATGAGGAGTACAGGTTATGCCAGAGAACCGCGTGAATACAACGATTCCCCCAGAAGATTTGGAGGCTATTCAAGCTGCGATCGCTACCCTGAAACAAAAGCTACCCTTTCTGCTCTCCCTGACACCGGAAGAAAGTAAAACCCTATTGCGGTTAGGAGATAAAAGTCGTGCCTTTGTCGCCAAAGCCCTGGATTTGGCAAGCCAACACCCAGAAATTTTGCCCGGATTGTTCGATCGCCAGGAAATGGAAGACGATTTGAATGTGTTTGAGAGCTTATATCCGATTCAGATGGCATTGACGCAGTTGACAAAACAGGTGGCAGATACGACAGCCGTAGCGGGAAACGAGGCTTATGCTGCCGCTCGTCTAGTCTACAGCTATGCCAAGGCAAGCGATCTGGATGGAGAGCTCGAACCCTATCTAGAAGATCTGGGTAAGCGGTTTCGTCGCTCTCGCCGCAAAAGTTCTGAGCCTTCTGGCCTGTAGAGACGCGCCATGGCGCGTGTAGAGACGCGCCATGGCGCGTGTAGAGACGCGCCATGGCGCGTCTCTACAATGGTGCTCGGAGGTGTTGGTTGAGGTTTAAACCTCAAATCTGAGGTATAGAACATCAAACTTGAGGGTTTAAACCTCAAAGATCAAGGTTGGAAACGTCAAACTTGACCGTTTAAACCTCAAATCTGAGGTATAGAACATCAAAATTGAGGGTTTAAACCTCAAAGATCAAGGTCTGAAACGTCAAACGTGACCGTTTAAACCTCAAATCTGAGATTGGGAACGTCACCTTTAAAGCTTGCTCATCAACCAAAGGCGACATCCTCCCTGCCCAAGGAACCGAAAATCGCCCCACTCACGTCGAATATCCACAGGACTTACGCACAAACGCCATTTATGGTAGGGGCACGGCAATGAAAGAGCCCCTACAGGTAGCTCGGTCAAACAGTCTAAAATATAGCAACCGCCATAGCTGTTACGACACATCATTTATGTAGAGACGCGCTTTTGAAGCGTGTAGAGGCGCGCCAAGGCGCGTCTCTACATCAATAAGGAGGGGAAGGTAGACAAGTAAAAGAAAACCTATTCACAGGTAAATTCATTCTAACTTTTCAAAGCTAGGTATTATACCAGCTTTTTTAGTATAGGTGATTAGTATGGTTTAATGTAGCCTATTCCCGGTTCCCTGACAAATGACAAATGACAAATGACGTAATTGGTATTGACTTAGGCGGAACGGCGATTAAGCTGGGGCGCTTCCAGAAAGATGGCACTTGCGTCCAATCCTTAACTGTGGCGACACCTCAACCCTCAACCCCAAAAGCTGTGGTTGAGGTAATGGCAGACGCGATCGCACAACTTAATCCTAACCATAGCGTTATTGCTATTGGTGTGGGTACTCCAGGACCTGCGGATGCCGCCGGAAGGATTGCTAGAGTGGCGATTAACCTCAACAATTGGCACGATATTCCCCTAGCCGATTGGTTAGAAGCCAAAACAGGTTGCCCGACGATTATCGCCAATGATGCCAATTGTGCGGGTTTAGGTGAAGCTTGGTTAGGTGCAGGACGACCATTTCGTCATCTGATTATGCTCACATTGGGTACTGGTGTTGGTGGGGCGATTATTTTAGATGGGAAACTCTTTGTCGGTTCCCAAGGCGCAGCCGGGGAGTTGGGGTTAATCACCTTAAATCCAGAAGGTCCGGCTTGTAATAGTGGCAATCAAGGATCTTTAGAACAATATTTATCCATTGGTGCGATTCGTCGCCGTATTGGAAAAGACCCGGCTGAACTGGGTCGTTTGGCAAACGCAGGCAATCTGGAGGCGTTAAATTTCTGGAAATATTACGGACGGGATTTAGGCGCAGGATTGGCGAGTTTGATTTATATCCTCACTCCAGAAGCGATTATTATTGGCGGTGGAGTTAGTGCCAGTGCCAAATTTTTCTTCCCAGCAGCCTGGGCAGAAATTGAACGTCGAGTGTTACCCAGTTCTCGTACAGGTTTACAGTTACTCACGGCTACTCTAGGGAATCAAGCGGGAATGGTCGGGGCTGCTAAATTAGCCTTACAAATGAGAAATGATGAACTATGAGTGACATCCTCCTACACCAAATCAAAGATTATGGTGTAGGCTTCCAACATCGCTGTTAGATATTGCTGCCCTGCGCCACTTATCTAGGCAAAATGCCCCCGACAGCCCGACTTGACAGCCAATTTCTTTCCCCCAGAGTCCCTGGGTACTCAGTTGTTCAAAACCCCGATTACAGATTTCCTGTGCCGAAGCTATGTCTCTATCAACTTCATATTTGCATTCTGGACAACTGTGCCATCTATCAGACAGTTCTTTTCTGACCTCAATGCGACAATTAGGACAAGTCTGGGATGTTCCTTTATGGTCAACTTCAGCGATATAGACACCCCGCTGTTTCCCAACATAATAAAGAATGTCTCTGAACTGACCAAATGCAGCATCAACTGTATGTTTGCCTAAGAAACCCTTTGCCATAGTTCGGAAGTCAATATCTTCTAAGAAGATAGTTCCCGCCATGTCACACAGCTTGTGAGCCATTTTGTACTGATAGTCTTTCCGTTTGAATGCAATATGGTTGTGCAGTCTTTCTACTTGGCGTCTGGCTTTTTCATAGTTTTTAGAACGCTTTTGTTTTTTGGATAACCTGCGTTGTAGCACTTTCAGCCGACGGTGCATATCCTTGAAAAACTTTTGTCCCGGTTCTATGTAACCATCACTGGTAGCCAAATAACTATTTAACCCGACGTCTACCCCAATAAAGTGACCGTGAGGAACAGCATCAGGGATAGAGATATCAGATTGAATACTTACTACAGCGAACCAACCTACAGCTTTTTTAAGTATCCTGACTTGTTTGACAATAAACCCATCAGGAATCGGTCGATGGAGATTGATTTGTACTTTTCCTAGCTTGGGTAATTTGATTTGCCATCCCGTTATTGGATTTACCTTGAATTGAGGAAAAAGTATCGACTTCATTTGCCCATACTTTTTAAATCTTGGAAATCCATAACCCCGCTTTTGGAAAAAGTCCCAAGCGTCATGCAATCGCCTAATGGTTGTTTGCAATACCTGAGAAGGTACTGCTTTCAGTCTTGGATAATCTTTTTTGGCTTTAGGTAAATTGTTCTGTTGTTGCTGGTATCCAGGAAAAGGGTAATCAGCAGCAATAATATATTCTGACTCTAAGCTACATCTATCTACTGGACACTTTCTTGAAGAAATCCAATCCTTGAGTTCTCTAAGAGCGTAATTATAAACATTACGACAGGTTTCGAGCCACTCGTTTAGTGATTCGACTTGGAGAGCATCAGGATAAATTTGATAGGTATAGTTTAGAGTTATCATGCATTAATTATAACCTATATTACTGCAAACGACAAGTTACGGTAAATGTCTATTTTGGGTGTATCGAACCCCAAAATAGACTTGGGGAGTGAAGGCATCTCGACGCCAAATCAAAGATTATGGCGTGAGACTTATAGCTCCCCAAACCCCTCGTCAGTTAACACAAAGTCGTCCTTAAAGGACGAGGCTTTAGACCCAATTTTTCGGTAATTTTTCCCCCATAGCCAGCCCAACATCCAGGTGCCAGCAACAATTAGAACAGTACGAAAGTAAATCCGCCTAGGGTAAGAAATAAGAACTGCCTGGGTAAAAAACCTGAATAGAGCAGCACAGAGGGAATGACAAAATCAATGAACAATAGCCATACTTCGGGTTTCAATTTATCTACGGCAACAGATACAGCGCGTTTCAAGTTCGTGAGGTACAGAGTTTTCCGTTCTTATCAAGAAGGCAGAATTAGTCTAAACTTCAGTTTCACCTGAATTTCATCTGTCCTTTGGCAGACTGGGGAAGATTTCCGTAAACCCAGAGCGAGTGAACCATGCGTTATCGGCACAAAGCCTTACTAGAATCTGTCCTGATTACCACCCTGCTGCTGTCTATGCCTAATGTGGCTTTTTCCCATGTCGGACATGGGGATGAGTTTCAAGCTACAGGTGGTGTGGAACGAGTACAGGTGAATGCTGAAACTGATCAGATGTTGGGTATTGTTGTCACACCGATCGCTCAATCTGCTGAGGGTGGAGCAGGGGTGATGGTGCCTGTCACGGCATTGGTGGATGCTGATGGTAAGCAGCTCGTCTTTGTGCAGTATGAGAATTTTTATGAGCCAGTTGAAATTACCACAGGTGCAACTCAGGGCGAACTGATCGAAGTCACCGCAGGATTGTCGGTTGGGGAGAAGCTCGTCACCCAAGGTGGTTTGTCACTTTATGCCGAATCTCGCAAAACCAAAACGGCTGATTCAGCGACTAACCCCGATGCGATCGCATCTCCTAAAACCGATGCAGCTCATGCTCAGGTAGATGCCCAAGGAATCCCTCATAGCCACGATGCTGCTGGTAATATGACCCAAAAACCTGGGGAAGTCGCACCGCAAGAGGGTGGATTTCCGATGAAGATTTTAGCTGCTGTTGGTGGCGGAGCCGTGGTGTTAGTTGGTGCGATCGCTTTTATAGGGGGCAATCGTAAGAAAAAGAATGTCTTTTCTGACAAAAGAGGGGGCTTCTAATCTAAAATGTTTAACACGATTCTGAATCAGACGCTCAAAAACGCGATCGCTCATCGGTGGTTCATCGTTATGGGTGCCATTGTGATTACCTTGTGGGGTGTTTTGACAATCCCCGCCCTATAAGTGCGGGGATTCTTAGTTCCGCGACACACCTTACAATTATCTATCCTTGCGGCAATACTTAAACCAAACACCCGTAGAAAACTACCAAGTATTGAGCCTAATTTAGATAACTCCAGAGGG
>NZ_JAVJZI010000094.1:0-32851 GCF_040223135.1 Coleofasciculus sp. G3-WIS-01 | reverse complement strand
GGTGAAACCGATGGGGTTAAGTTCATCGGCGGGGGTTGGCAAGCCTTTGCAATAAGTTATCGTCTTCATAGCTATTCGTTACCCGATTTCTTACCAATTAAGTCAACAATATCGATAAGACGATGACCACCAGCGATACTATAAGATTGTATTTTACCATTGAGTGAGCATCGGTGCAAAGTGCAAGACCATCACACAAAGTCGAGTAGCTGCTTCTTGGGGGGGTAAACTAGACATTGCCTGATTATATCACCTAAAATGTCCAGTTATGTCACTAATTGTCTAGATATTTACGGACTGTTAGTTAACCCCTTCCCCACTATACACAACCGATGCTACCGGAGTTGATATTATCCCTCATTTTCACGCTAGCACGTTCACATTAAATTTGCGATCGCCACGCCTCTCCACTCCCCTGCTTCCAGATGTAGCAGGCTACGTCTGCTCCCCAATTCTGCTGCACTCGGTTTGCGTTACCTGATGGCGATAGCTGAATAGTTTTTCGAGTTGCGCGTCTACCCACCAACCCAGTAGCATCTCGACTAGCCATCCTCCCAGTAATCCATACTCAATTGTATCGGTTAAGCGGGTTTTGCCTGATTCTTGAGTAAATTGGTGGCGATGAACCCAATACGCCATCGGTCCTTCGTGCTGTTTATCGGTAAAGATGCGATCGCGATCGCATTCTATATGAACCGCTACCCATCGCACCGGAATTGGGCCAAAAAACAGGCGAAATTCTGAAATCGCACCCACATCTAAGCCGCCTTCTCGACGTACAACCTGAACAGGTTGCCAAGGCGGAGTGAGTCGTTCTAAGATATCTGGACGCTCGTGAAAGTTCCAGACAACTTCGACAGGTGCGTCAATGAGCGTGGACTTGCGATAGTGCATCATAGAATCATTATCCCTCATCAGTCTGGCTGATTCCCACCAAGCTGAACTTGCCACGATCTAGGGTATCGTGATTTCAGATACATAAATTTTGTTTAAGTTCAGTATCAAATTACACAATAAATCAACGCGATCGCAAAAAGCGTTGACTATAGAGAAATGGGGGAGTTAACTCAAAACTCAAAACTTCTCAAATTACCAATAACTAGCAATGCAACAGTTAGAAAAGAAACTTACACTTGAAGATTTTTTGGCAATGCCAGAGTCAGATGTAACCCATGAATTAGTCGAGGGCGAGGCGATACCAAAGATGTCACCAAAACGATTTCATTCAGCTTTGCAGAAGACATTGTTATTTATTATTGATAAGTGGTGTCAGGGGAAAGGTGAAGTTTACCCAGAATGGGCGATCGCGTTAAAACGTAGGGGTGAAGACTGGGTTCCGGTGCCAGATTTGACCTATATTTCTTATCAGCGACTACCGACAGACGTGATGGAAGATGAACCTTGTCCTGTTCCGCCAGAATTGGCAATTGAAATTATTTCACAGGGACAGACATTTGGGACTTTGGCGGAGAAAGCCACCGACTATCTGGAAGCGGGAGTATTGCGAGTTTGGGTTGTAGATCCCCAGGCAAGAAGTATCACTGTTTTCTATCCTGATGCGCCACCGCGAACCTATACGAAAGATAGGGTGATCACTGATTCGTTGTTTGAGGGATTGGAATTGACGCCGCAGCAGGTATTTGGCGAAGCCAAGTTACCTGAGTGAAAATGGTTAAGGGAATGCTGTTTCTAAGTTTAGGGTCAAGGTACATAATATATCTACGCGATCGCGAATATCTCTTTATCTGTTCTCCATACAGCAAAAACTTGTTTACCGAAATGGAATCTGTATAGAAAGACCAGGTTGGGTAAACCTCACCCCCCAACTCCAGGAGTCACGCTAGGATGTTTACATAAGTTAACAATTCTGGCGCAACCATGATTAATCTCATCGAATCCACCAAAGACTACTGGAGAAAGCTTGACGACTTAGAAGCCGCCTACAAGCGAGGCGATGTCTCCGTTGAGGAAGTCGATGTGAGAGTGGCTCAACTCATAGATGAACTCGGTCATGAACGTAGAGTCACCTTACGCTATATAAGGCAAAGTGTGCAAAGGCTTTGGCAAGAGCAACGAGAAACCTTGCTTGGCTTCGCTTTTCTGGCAATTTTGACTTATGCTTGGTTTATCTTCAACTAGGCTCTACCAAGTTGTAGAAAGAATAGGTGAATATGGAAAAAGCTACATTTGGAGCAGGCTGTTTCTGGGGAGTCGAGGCGGCATTTCGCCGATTAAACGGCGTTACCTCTACATCCGTTGGCTATATGGGAGGACATTTTCCCAACCCATCCTATTTGGATGTTTGTGCCAGAATTACCGGACATGCAGAAGTTGTGCAAGTGGAGTATGACCCGTCTCAGATTTCCTACAATGACTTGCTGAATGTCTTTTGGTCAATTCATGACCCTACCCAATATAATCGTCAAGGACCCGATCGCGGCGAGCAATACCGCTCGGTTATATTTTTCCACAATCCTGATCAAGAACAAGCCGCCAGAGAATCAAAGCGCAAGCTTCAGATGTCTGGTAAGTATGAACAGGATATTATGACCGAAATTAAACCTGCTTCTGATTACTATTTAGCTGAAGATTATCATCAGCAGTATTACGAGAAAAAAAGATGACATTGAGTTGATTGTCATTTGTAATTTATTAAAGAATCTGATTGGTGCGTTACGCTTCACTCTCCTATGCTTTTGAATAAAGGCGGGTTTCGTTGCTCAGCTATCAGTACCAAATTCTCCTAAGATGCTCACACCCGCCCCTAGGGAATTTTTTCTTCTTGTAGCGTTAACTCGCCGGGTTTTCTAGCTGTATGACTAATTTAACGTCGTACTCCTCTTCAAACGCGACTTTTTTATCCTCTAAACTCCAGATTTCTAAGGCGCAGGTATCATTATGCTCTACAGGAACTAGACGCAAACGCAGTTCCTTTTCTTCGGGTAAATAGTGGCATCTAATTTGGGAAATTGCCCCAATCTGTCGGCGATCAAGAGCAACAGCTAACCGTAATAAAGGACTCAGTTCTTTTACTAAATGCCGATAGTATTTGTTGGGTAAATTGCTGTAATTTTCGTGCTTTTTCTTAGGTGAACTCTTGCGATGGTAGCGAGCCAGGTTAGCGATAACTTCAATTTCAATATCAGTAAAGCCGAGTAATTCCCCGTGGCGAATCAGGTAATAGGAATGCTTATGGTGTGACGAATGACTGACATATAAGCCACAATTGTGCAAAATTGCCGCCGCCCACAACAATTCTCGTGCTTCAGTTCCCCAATTGTGCAGGTGTCCTTTGGTTTGATTAAATAAATTGAGGGCAAAGTTAGCTACCCGTTCACTAGAGGCTAAGTTAACGTGATATTTTTGCGCCACCTTAATTACATTGCGTTTGCGAACTTCGCCTTGATACCGTAATCGGTCTTCAATTAAGCCTTGGGAAAGCATCCAGTCTACGATTACGCCCTCTCGCAAGGCGCGTTCCCCGACGGTGATAGATTCGATATCTAATAGCGTCATGGCTTCTAATAAAATAATCGCACCAGCAACGATAATTTCGGCTCGTTTCTCAGCAAGTCCGGGAAGTTTTTCCCGTTCAGCGCATGGGAGTGAGGCGAGTTGTTTGACGATATCTTTCAGGTCGTTGCGGTAGAATTCATAACCATTCAGGGGAGTAGGTATTATCCCTAAGGTTTCTTTGGCGTGAAGGGCGGCTAGGGTTTCAATCGTACCTGAGGTTCCTACTAAACGGGGCTTTTCTCCCGGTTCTATATTCGCTAAGATATCTTCAACGGCACGTTCGAGGCGTCCCCGAATATAGGCTTGTAAGTATTGAAACTCGCGATCGCTAATCGGATCGGTGGTAATAAATTCACGGCTCAAGCGTACTGCGCCGACTTTGGTGCTGGTGAGAGAACGGGGAGCGTGACTATCACCTAAGATTAATTCTGTTGAACCGCCACCAATATCAATGATGATATGAGGCTGGTTGTTGAATTCCATTCCCGACAAGACACCCAGATAAATCCGCCGCGCTTCTTCTTGACCGGAAATAAGGTTGACAAATAGCCCTAATTGTGAGTCAATTTCTTGTAAAAAGGTGCGTCCATTGGGGGCTTCCCGTACCGCACTCGTAGCCACAGCAACCAACTGTTCCACCTGGAAACTTTTAGCTAACTCTTGAGAGCGTTGCAACGCCGCGATCGCACGTTTCATGGCTTGGGGGGTTAAATTCCCCGTATGCGGATCACGTTCCCCCAGTCGCACGGTATCTTTTTCTTTGGCGATAATCGTAAACGAAGGAAGCCTGGGATCAATTTGGACGATGACCATGTGAATCGAATTCGTGCCGATATCAATGGCAGCCATTATGCGATCGTTGTCTGTGTTTGGAGTGGAAACTCCTGCCGAATTCCCTTTGGCAGCTAAATCGATCATGCTTGTATCTGGGATTACAACTCTAGCCGTGATGCTATTGACAACAATACCGTTAAACCAGCTCAAATCGACAGTACCAGACTGTTGCGTTATTGTGAACTATAAAAGACCTGATCATCAATGCTGACCCAACAACACCCAAACTCAGTACCAACCTGGCTGGCGATCGCGCGGCTTTTGCGCTGGGATAAGCCAGCCGGACGCTTAATTTTGATGGTTCCAGCGCTGTGGGCAGTTTTCTTAGCCGCCCAAGGTACACCCCCGATTCCCTTAGTCGGTGTGATTATATTGGGAACCTTAGCCACCAGTGCAGCCGGTTGCGTAATCAACGATTTGTGGGATCGAGATATTGATCCGCAAGTCGAACGAACAAAAGAACGTCCCTTAGCCTCTCGCGCCCTGTCGGTTCAAGTGGGCGTAGTTGTGGCGTTAGTAACGATGAGTTGTGCAGGTATCCTTGCCCTTTATCTCAATCCCTTCACATTTTGGCTGTGCGTCGCCGCCGTTCCCGTGATTGTATTTTATCCGTCAGCCAAGCGAGTTTTTCCGATTCCCCAGTTGGTATTATCCATCGCCTGGGGGTTTGCTGTTTTAATCAGTTGGAGTGCCGTTACTGGGAATTTAGCACCCGCCACTTGGTTTTTGTGGGCAGCAACGGTAGCTTGGACATTAGGGTTTGACACCGTTTATGCGATGTCAGACCGTGAAGATGACCAGAAACTTGGGGTAAATTCTAGCGCCTTGTTTTTTGGAGACTACGCCCCGGAAGCAGTTGGTCTATTTTTTGCCGCCACGGTGGGATTTTTGGCAAGATTGGGATTTGTCATGCAGCTACACTGGGGCTTTTGGATGGCTTTAGGTGTGGCAATTATCGGGTGGATTTGGCACTATAGGCGACTGCGCCAACCTGATATTCCCAAACCCGTTTATGGAGAAATTTTCCGCCAAAATGTCTGGATTGGTTTTGTGTTACTTGTCGGGATGATTGTGGGTTTGGTTTTTTAGCTTATTCGGCGAAAAGTCCCAGCACAACCACCTGTACCCAGGTGAGTATACTGTTTTATAGCCGGAGTTGCCTGAATGAGTCATGTTGCCATCATTGGCTGTGGGATTGTTGGTGCTGCGATCGCATACGAACTAAGTAGCGTTTCGGGGCTACAGGTGACTGTGCTGGATCGACAACCCCCCGCCCAAGGATCAACCGGGGCAGCATTGGGTGTTTTGATGGGTGTGATTAGTCAAAAGGTTAAGGGGAGAACATGGCAGTTGCGCCAAGCCAGTATGCAGCGCTATGAAACCCTGATTCCAGAATTAGAAATATTGACTGGGCATCACATTCCCTTTAACCGTCAAGGCATCTTGATGCTGAGGTTTGAGAACGGCAATTTAGACTCTTGGCAGAATTTAGTCAAAATTCGCCAATCTCAAGGATGGCAATTGGAAATTTGGAGTGCGGCTCAAGTTCAATCCCACTGTCCTCAGCTTAATCCTGAGAAGATTATCGGTGCGATTTATTCTCCCGATGACAGACAAGTCGAACCCACAGCCCTCACCCATGCCTTAATCGCCGCCGCCCAACAGAAGGGGGCGATGTTTAAGTTTGGCGTTGGTGTTGAAGGGGTGGAATCGATGCCTGTCAATGGTTCCAATCGGCGGTATGCAGCGCAAATTCACACACACAGGGAAACCTTGACAGTGGATTGGCTGGTGATTGCGGCGGGATTAGGTTCGGCACAATTGGTCAATTTTCTCCTATCCCCACCGGAGCAATCGTCTGCAATTACGCTGAAACCCGTTCTCGGTCAAGCGTTACAATTACGCCTAGGGGATACAATCGGTAATCCGGATTTCCAGCCTGTGATTACAGGGGATGATGTGCATATTGTGCCAATTGGTGGCGGTGATTATTGGGTGGGTGCAACGGTGGAGTTTCCTCATCGCGGCGAAGTGGTTGCAGAACCTGGGTTACTTGAACAAGTGAAACAAGATGCGATCGCCTTTTGTCCCGCTTTAGCTCAAGCTACAGTGGTTCGCACTTGGTTGGGTAAACGTCCTCGTCCAGAAGGACAGCCAGCTCCGGTTATTGGTAAACTATCGGGTTATGATAATGTTTTACTGGCAACGGGTCACTATCGCAACGGTGTTCTCCTCGCCCCGGCTACCGCCCAAGAGATTCAAAGGATCATCTGTGCAACTTAAAACCTAAAGCTCAATATCTCCGATTTCTTGGTTAAAAGCCTGATTGCCTGAATGAATTTGATTCTGAAGTCGGGGATCTACCGGACGGGCGAGGCATCAATTTCAAGTCAGCGTTCTGGAAAAAATTGTGGTCAACAACCGCTGTGCCACTCCCCCATAATAAGGGGAACAGATTTGGGTAATTTTTTCTTCGGGATAATTCCAGTTGTGAAAACTAATAATGTTTCCATAAATTGAATGAGTCGGAATGATTTCATTGATGTCTAAAGTAGAGGATTGTAAGTCAAAAATAGTTTCTTTTGTTGAATAAGCATAATCAACCATCACACTCAAACCATAACCACATTGTTTCAAAACACTTAAACATTCTAATGTGGCATTAATAAATGTAGGTGACCATCCTCCTTTTCCATTTTTTTTACTGGTGCCACCGCCATATTCAAACATGACCACTCGTGGGAGTAGAAAGGGTGACAACTCATGAAACTGTTTAATAATCTTAGATTCCCATCCTTCAATATCAAGTTTAAGACAAGTAACTTTTTCAGCATTGATACTGGATAGTAAATTAGATAGAGTTACAGACTTAACTTGTTTTATCTTTTTGGAAGAACCAAACCAATCGGCTGATAAAGAATTAAAATTATGATTAAATAAACCGATAAATTTACCCATATATAAGGTTTGATCGCCATTGATATCTGAAAGACAACCTTTAATTAAGTCAATGTTATAACGTTGGCATAGATTCTGTAATTTTTTGACAGGTAGTGGTTCAACCGCAACTGTCTTAAATCCCAGTCTAGAAAACCGTTCACAATAAAAAGCAAAGGTTCCCACTCCTACGTCAATACAAATACCCTCTCTTGTGGGATCAATAAGGGGTAACACTTGTTCTAACAAGTCTTGGCAGCAAGCTTCAACGTGCATAATTATTTCCGGCTAATTGTTTTTGATAAAAACAGCGTTAAAATAGCGTACATGACCATCTTTCCCTTGAACTTGATCTAGATTCCCAGCATAAAAATATCCTAGTTGATCGAGCATCAAAAAAATATCTTTGAAATCAGCTTGTTCTTGATAAAGTATATCTAACGAAATTTCGACAATACAAGCTCTAGCCTGTTTAAAGGTTTCAATACCCCCTCGGATCACCCTGTCTTCATAGCCTTGTACATCCAACTTAATAAGTATATCAGGGGTAGGAGGTGTTGGCAGTGACGAAATTTCCTGATCTAAGGTTGACTGTTGCACGAGAATCGTTTGTTGCTTTTTTAGCATTGGGTAAATGCGTTCACAGAGTTGAGTAGTCTGTAGGATAGAAGACGATTGATTAAAATATAAATGATTATTGATTTCAATAGTTTTCATAGAATCTCCTAATGCCATATTGAAAACTTTGACGTTCTTTTTTCGTTGTTTTCCCCATTGTTCTAGTTTTTTGAATGGGTCAGGTAAAGGTTCAAATGAATAAATATGAGCGTCGGGAAAAATACGGCACATTTTCCGAGAGAATTGACCGTCATTTGCTCCCACGTCGATAATTGAGTGGATGGGTAGTTTGGATAAGCCAAGCAGTTTAGGATTCCATTCTTTAACCAAAAGATGCCCAACTAGGTTAAAAAAATGATTACTAATTTTATAACCGACTTTGTTCCAGTTTTGTTTAAGAGTTATTGGCATCTATTTAGACATACAATAAAACAAAATGAATGAGTTTATAACCCGAAGCAATATCTGGCTTCCCCGTGCAAAAAAAGCTCTCGCATCCTCTGGCTTCCCCCGTGCAAAAAAAGCTCTCGCATCCTCTGGTCTCCCCTGTGCAACAAGAGCTCTCGCATCCTCTGGTCTCCCCCATTAAACAAAAAGCGCAGCATCTGCTGGTCTCCCCCGTGCAAAAAAAGCTCTCGCATCCTCTGGTCTCCCCCGTGCAAAAAAAGCTCTCGCATCCCCTGGTCTCCCCCTTTTTAAGGGGGACGGAAGGGGGATCTATAAGGGGGACGGGAGGGGGATCTATAAGGGGGACGGAAGGGGGATCTATAAGGGGGACGGGAGGGGGACAAAAGGGGGAATTCATGCACCAATAATACCACACAGGTATGTTCAGTCTCGTCATCATCCATTTCTTTGCCATAGAAAAATGATGCCTGGTAATATTTGGATAAATCTGGCGTTGTCTAGGTTTTGATCATCCTGCATAAGTTCCAACCCATTTGCAACGGCTATACCCTGTAAGCAGGCGATGATTGAATCGGTTTGGTTAGCCCTGACAGGTAAAGAGATGATTAGATTGGGCGCGATCGCAACATTGGTTGTGAGGGGAATCCCTCTTCTCCTATGCTTGAGGGGAACAGGGTTTGCCGCCGTCTCTTGGTTTGTGAGCATGGCGTACCCTGATTTTAGCTTGTTACCTTGGAAAGTAGAAGGGTGATTACCACTACCATAAGCTTCTCGGCAGGAACAGGCTAGCCCATAATGCGACAAACGTGATCGGGTCAGCCTAAGAATTGTTATGAATTGGCAGGACGTGTCTTCCAAATAACTAAGAATGAATAATCTTTGGTTTTATTCTCTACTACCAAATGTGACGCGATCGCGACCCATGAACCTACTCAAGTTTTCTCTCCAACGCCAAGTCTTAATCCAACAACTTTTCAACCCGCTCAATCTAGAGACTGGAGTGGATTTGTGGCAATTATAATTTCATTTATTAATTTCAAGGGAGGTGTGGGTAAAACAACAACCACCGTCGCCGTTGCTGAGATGTTGGCTGGGGTATTTCATCGCAAAGTTTTGGTTATTGATCTTGATCCTCAAACCAATGCTACATTAATGTTAATTGGTGAAGAAAGATGGGAGGAACTTAATGAAAATCATCACACCTTAGCCCAACTTTTTCTAGATGCGATCGCGCCAGAATACCCTAGGTTTAATCTGGATAAAGCTTTACAACACCAAGTTTCTAATGTCAAAGATTTAACCAGTTTAGACTTGCTCCCTTCAAGTTTAGATCTAATCAATGTGCAAGATAGGTTAGCGACCATTCCCGCTGGACGGTTTTATGCCGCCAGTCCAATTAACATTTTGCGGCGCGGAATTCGCTCTGTAATTGATCCCTATGATTATATTCTCATCGACTGCCCTCCTAATTTGGGTATTGTTACACTCAATGGATTACGAATTTCCCATGGTTATATCATTCCCACCATTCCGGATATTCTCTCAACTTATGGAATTCCCCAAATCACCAAAACCATTCATGAGTTTTCCGAAACAATCGCTGAATCTATTGTTCCCTTAGGCATTGTCATCTGTAAATACAATGCTGGTATGACACTTCACGATCGCGTGATTAAAGATTTACGTCGATATAGTAAAGATGCCCGTGTCTTTGAAACCCAAATTCCGCACAAGCAACAAATTGCTGAAACTGTTGAATTCAATGATCCCGACAAATTCTCAACCTTGCGACAAAAATGGGGATATGCGGGTCAGTTTGAACAATATCTAAATTTGGCAAAAGAGATCAGAATTGCGGCTAGTCAAATTCTCAAAAATAAGCCGTATCACTCCAGTTGAACGTGGAGAAATTAAATGAGCCTTGACCAACTTACAGCATTGATCAAACTCCTGGAAGAAATTCTTCCTAATACCCAGGCAACTTTGACCAAATACCAACATGATCCCAACTTTGCCCAAGAGATTGATTCATTATTTCAAGTCTTATCGACAAAATGTCAAGCTCCCTCGAAAAAGCACCGCACCAAACGATGTACGAGTGTTTTTGATCCCGTTGAACTCTATCACCAGCAGGGGGAGCAATACTTACGTCAACAGTTGCAGCAACTCAAGGTTGAACAACTTAAAGATATGATTGCTGAACATGGGATGGATGCGAGTCGGCGGGCAATGCGCTGGAAAAAACGCGATCGCCTGATTGATTTGATCGTCCAAACCGCTAGCTGTCGCGCCCGTAAAGGCGATGCCTTTCGCTCCAGAGAGCGATAGTCGGTTAGGTTGTATTCCTGATTGGATTAGGTTTCTTCGGAAAACCTCACCTCTCATATAAGGATTCTTCAACCTAATTGAGTCCGAAAAATGCGACAATAGATTTAAAGGTCACTCAGCTTTAGGAGCTTCACCATGTATCAAGCTTCGGATATAGCTAAATATTTCATTCACTATGCCAATCTTGAAGAGGACGGCATGATGACGAATTTAAAACTGCAAAAATTACTGTATTATGCCCAAGGGTTTCATTTGGCTTTGTTTGATCAGCCTCTTTTTCGAGAAGAAATTAAGGCATGGCAGTATGGTCCAGTAGTCGAAGAAATTTATCACGCCTATAAGGGATATTCGCGTAATCCTTTACCCGATCCTGAAAAATTCAATCCTGAAATAATTTCGCCAGAAATAAAGAATTTAATTGATGAAGTTTATAGCGTGTTTGGTAAATATACTGGTACTGTTTTAGCCAATCTTACTCATCAAGAAAAACCTTGGATGAATACAGGACTAAATCAAACCATTACTCATGAATTAATGAGTGACTATTTTAAGAGTCAGATTGTTGAGGATTGATGGGTAAAGGCAATAAAAATAGAATCAAAAACCCTTTTCCAAATCAGTCTAAAGTAAAAGGCAGGATTGCAGAACCTTCATCGGACAAGATTTTAAATTACGATGACTGTCATCCTGTTTTTTGTCTTCGGTATTTAGAGGATGACTACGGTCTGGATAAATGTACTAGGGATGAGCAGGCTGATCTGGCTAAGGCTCTGAGAAAACGAAGTCAAATGACTTGGCGACAAATTTGGGCAGCAGATCGGCATGGATTGGGTGCAGAAAAGATTGCGAGAACTAGCATAAAAGCTTCAATTCCTAAGCATATTACGGAAGATATCGACTTTTTTATTGCCCTACGATTTTCGGGAAAGGCTCCAATGGTAGGTTATCGCATTAAGGATATTTTTCGGATTATTTGGTTAGATCCTAAATTCACCTTGTATAATCATTAAAGCTGAACGGGTGATAAGCCGATCAAAAGCTTGACAGATAAGGCATTTTATCCATTCAACTCAACCGACTGGACTGTTTGATGCGTCAAGCGAAGTAAGCGCTCACTACGAACGGCGCGATCGCGATGATGGCTATCCCTAGGGGAAGGCTCGTTCTACAATAGTCTTCTGGTCTAAAAATTTTCGGTTAATCCGTCTTTTCAAATCTTAACCTATGTTTCCCATTCATCGTCCTCGCCGTCTCCGCCAAACCACCCAGTTGCGTCGCATGGTGCGTGAACATGTTGTTACCACTAGCGATCTGATCTACCCCTTGTTTGCTGTACCCGGTGAGGGAATCGCCCAAGAAGTCAAATCTATGCCGGGAGTCTACCAGTTATCGGTAGACAAAATTGTGGAAGAGGCGAAGGAAGTTTACGATCTTGGTATTCCATCGATTATTCTATTTGGCATTCCTGATAACAAAGATGTGGAAGCCACTGGCGCATGGCATGATTGTGGCATTGTCCAGAAAGCCGCAACAGCCGTTAAAGAAGCGGTGCCAGACTTGGTGATTATTGCCGATACCTGTTTGTGTGAATACACCAGTCATGGACATTGTGGGTATCTTGACGTCGGAGATTTAAGCGGGCGGGTTCTTAACGATCCCACCTTAGAACTGCTGAAGAAAACCGCCGTCTCTCAAGCCAAAGCTGGGGCAGATATTATTGCCCCATCGGGGATGATGGATGGTTTTGTCCAAGCAATTCGGGCAGGATTGGATGAAGCTGGATTCCAGGAGACACCGATTCTGTCTTATGCGGCGAAGTATTCCTCTGCTTATTATGGACCGTTTCGGGATGCCGCAGAATCAGCGCCACAATTTGGCGATCGCCGCACCTATCAAATGGACCCCGCCAATAGCCGCGAAGCCCTTAAGGAAATAGAACTGGATATTGCGGAGGGGGCAGATATGCTGATGATTAAGCCAGCGCTGGCGTATATGGATATTATCTGGCGGGTGAAGGAAGCCACGAATTTACCAGTTGCTGCGTACAATGTATCGGGTGAATATTCGATGGTCAAAGCGGCTGCCCTCAACGGCTGGATTGACGAACAGAAGGTGGTGATGGAAACCTTGACCGGATTTAAGCGATCGGGCGCTGATTTAATTCTGACGTACCATGCCAAAGACGCTGCTCGTTGGCTACAACAGTAGCTAGTACCGTTCCTTGAGAAATCAAACATCAAAAGTTATCATGTCGGGGCGGGTTTAGTTGTAGGGTGAGCATTGCTTGATATCATTCAAAACACTATCTATCTATATGTAGGCTAAGCAATGCCCACCAACCCTCACCTCTCACTTTCCCATCCTTGATCCAATTACAGCCAAAGCTGGTACTGTTGCAATTGAAACTCCCCGCACTTTTAGGGCGAGGATTCTTCGTTCACAGATCCGGCTTGCTGTCAACTCCTTTTTAAACTAAGGCAATATTAGGGAAAATCGGCTACCAACCTTCTTCTCCTGTAGAAGGTCGTAATGGCTATTTGTCTCAAATTTATCACAACCGACGTGGATTATCAGCTAGACGACTTAAAGTCATGACAATTATCCATAATTTTCACATTGTACGTGGGGATGGCACGACCGCTGCTGAACGTTTATTTGGACAAAAATTCCCCAACCTTGCCATTAGCAAAAACCGTTTCAGATTTTGCGATTGCAAATGGTAAAAAACTTCGAGGGAATCATTTGTTTAACTCGCTGACTATTGGGAAAACAGAGCAATACAAAAAGGTTTCTGAAATTTTAAAGGAGTTTCCGGAGATTAAATACTGGGATTGCTGCTTAGAGCTAATTGGAGATTCTGGGCGGTTCAGAAATTCAATTATCCAGTCAGAAATTGACAGGTGTTTTCTTGTCGCCAAAACGCAGCTTCCAGATGCTACATTTTTCTATTGCGATTATTACAGAGATAGTCGGAAATGGCAAAAAACTTATGAACTGATAGACAGTCTGCTGAGTAAAGATATTCCATTGGGGGGATTGTCTATTCAGTTACACAGCAATCTAAGACCACCAATTGCCAAAGACTGCTTAACTCTTGACTGGCAAGTCCACAAAATCTGGATGAATCGAATCAAGACAGATTTTGGCTTGTTAATCCACGTACCCGAGATAGTCTGCTGGCAGCCAGCAACTAAACTAACTTTCAAAGAAGTTAAATCTTTGAACAAAAACTCAAACATACGAAGGGAATTGTTGAGAACTGGTGCCGGGTTTTTTCTTGATAGATTTTGGGATGTTGAAGATTTACAGCTCAAAGCCTATTCCACCTTAATTGACTCCTGTCAAGGACTAGCTGATATGGTTGGGTTCTGGAGTGCTTTTGATGCTTCCCCCTGGAACTGGTTTGGAAATAGAGCCAAGGCTGGATTTTGGGATGAAAACTTCATCCCAAAACCAGCGGCTAAAGTGTTATTTTACCTTTGAAAAAAACTACACTTCCACGGTTTCTGATTGGACTCGAAACAAGTTTCTCCGAACCCTTCTTTCTTCAATAAATCAATTCCAAATTGATATTTTTCTCTGTTGCTGTTATCCAAGATTATCGTTCCGTTTTGGGAAATTTTCTGCATCGCATTTCTAATGCATTCGTTTCTCTGTCTTCCGTCGATCAGTATCACGTCGAAGGTTCCGTTAACTTCATTTATAGCGTTTGGATATCCCGCTGAAAGCGGTCGATATAGCAAAGATACCTTGTTGGTGCTGGGTAAAAAGATAAGGCTTGTCAACAAATCAGTCGTTATAGTAAACCACTTTCTATCGTGTTCCACAGACCAAATATTTGTTGAGTGTTGGGCGGCAAATATTGTTGAAGCACCTGAACCCCATTCCCAGTACGCTTTTGATTGGGATAAAAGGCTCGTAAAGGATGGTAGGCTGCTGGCTGGCAACCAGGGAAGATATTTCTCTTTTTCTTCAGGCATCATTGTAAATTTTTCTTCAGGCATCATTGTAAACGTTCAAAGGCTTCTTGGTGAGTTTTTTCGGAAATCCATCGGTGATAAATTTTGCTGTGGATCTCATGGCTGTGTCCCATCTGTTGAGCAGATAATGACAAGTCTAATCCCAGTTCAAGCGTCCTGATAGCCCAGCGGTGTCGAAGGTCGTAAGCTTTAAATGGAATTTTGTATTGTTTGAATTTTTTAGCTGTTCTGGTTCCATAGTCTGAATTTCGGTTAGCTTTTACACTGGGAATGTGAACATCGAATAGTTCCCAGTCCTTCCACCACGAAAGGGGAAATGGAAATACTGTTCTAGCTCCGGTTTTCCCTTCCTTGACATACAGGGAGTAGTCTTTACTCTTAAGCCGATCTACGTCTATAAGGAAAACCTCGTGAGAACGCAAGCCATAGACGGCTAGCATTCCATAAACCCAACGCCAAGCTGGATCGGTGATTTGCTGCCGGATTTCAACAATAAGCTTGTCAGATGGAATGTTTCTTGGGTTGAGTTCCTTCGTTGAGTATTTACTTAATCCACTAAACTTTGCCTCTATTCCTGCAAATCGACACAAGCTACTAAGAGCCATTACATAACGCTGTCTGGCTCTACTGCTAGGCTCTGTTTTCCCGATAAGCCTGAGACAGTTTTCTACAGTAAGCAATTCGTCTTGGGGTAGTTTCTCGAATGTCAGCCTATAATCTTTATCCCAAGTCGTCATGCTGGCTGAATTTTTTGTCCTTTTGTTAAAGTAATCCTCTTCATATTTTCGTATCCACTCCTTGACTAAGGTTGGATCTTGAACTGCCAGCTCTAGGTAATTGTTCCAATCGAAAGAGCGCGTCGCCAAAGCTGCCCCCAATTTCATTGCCTCTGTTTTTGCAAACTGTAGCCCGTCTGCATTGCAGTAAACACCGAGGCTAATCTCTTGCTGGTGTGTTCCTCTGTGGGTTCCAGGCTTGGGCGGTAAAGTCGCCCGTAGATAAAGCCTCTTTCCTCTTTGGTTGACGGCTACGCCAATGTTGAGAGTTCTTAGCTGTTCGTTGAGTGTTTTTAAATTCATTAATACACCAATAAATCTTGCAGGAGCTGAACGGAACCTGGAAGTGATTCGTAAGCCGGATTGTTAGAATCCCACTTGATTGTACCCTTGTCATCTTTAACTTTTTCCAAGGTTCCAAACCATCCTTCGAATTCAACGCGATCACCTTTTTTCGGTTGAGCGGCTGTGGCGGCATCTAAATAGCAAGTAAAACTGTTCCCCTCATCAGTAGAGCCATCTAGGAGAGAAAGAAAGGCTACCAGGTCTCCCCCCCAAGTTTCTTTTAATTTCCTCACGTACCCGTACTTGCCTATATATTCCTTGTGATATGGGTGCTTGCCAATTTTCACCTTACATCCCTTTTTCAATCTCGAAAATAGTTCTTTTGCTGCTATTTTTGGATCGTCGCATTCTGGCAAGAATTCCCAATCTCCGTTACCCAGAATTGCTTTAGAGCTGGAATGGTCGTAGGTTACTTCTATGAAATGTGTCGCTAGTCCGATAACTGTCGCTGGGCTGTTCTTTCCGGCTAATTTTAGTTTTGGTCTAACGCGATCGCCTACTCTTGGTCTGTCCCCTGGTGTTTCCGGTTCTGCCCCGGTGACTGGTTTTCGATCGCCCCCTGGTGTTTCCGGTCCTGGGTCGGTTGGCTCAGTGCGATCGCCCCCTGGTGTTTCCGGTTCCAAAAACCAAGGCAGGAGATCTGATCTGGTGACTGGTTTGCGATCGCCTCCCACCGGAAGACTTAACCCAAGATGATTTTCAACTGAGAACTCGTCCATTCTAGGTATTGAGTAGAAGAAGCAGCCATTAGTCTTTTGCGATTTTTCTGCTCCGATCCGCTGGATAGCTTCAAAGAATTTGCGATTTTTCTTCGGAGTGTATCCCGCATCTTTAGCCCAATCTACATAGGAATTATAGAGATCGCCTGCTTTGGCTTTTGGGTTGCCCTGGGGAAAAGATTCAGCCAAAAATAAATATTCCGAGTTATTCGCCTCAAAGCGTTCGGCACTGGTGCGTCGAACATTCTCTATGTTGCCAGCTTGCATGATTGTTTGCTTGGCGGTTTTCAGTGGCATAAGCCAAGCCCACGCAAAAATTCCAGCTAGCTCCTGTCGAAGCTTTTCGGTTAGTTCTATATCTACTGCTTTTGGGCGATTACTAAAAGATATAGCGACAATTCTTCGATCCAACCCTTCGGAGCCAGATGGGGTATCGAGATATTGATTGTATGCGCGGATTACGCATGTTCTTAGGCGGGATTCTACCGGGTTCTCGTACAAGTAACGGATAGATATAGGCTCGTTTGAAACTACCCGGTTAAACATCCCCACGTTTTTGAGGATGCCTTGCGCGTCAAAATCAATAGAAACTTTTTTGTCAAGCATACTTGACAAGCTATTTGGCGAATTAAACGTATCGCAAGTGATCGCGGCATAGTTCCCTCTCCCAACCAGTTCCGTAATTACGTCTAAAAACGTACCCTTTCCCGTGCCTTTGGCTCCAATTATATCAAGCGACTTTTCTATATCTGCCTTCCGGTTTGATGGCTTTGGTGTCAAAATCCATTTAATAAAAGCCCTGATTAGTTCGATGCTTTGGCTGTCTCCATCTAATGCTGAAGCCAAAAACCTCTTCCAAGTCGGGCATTCTGCTGTCATATCCCACTCATAATCAATACATGTAGTACAAAAATCTTCTCTTACATGCCCGCCCATGAAATTTCCGGAAACACAGTCCAGTGTTCCATTTTGAAACACCAACAACCGATCTGGATTCCACAAGGATTCCCCCACCAGTAGTCGGCATTTTAGTTGCTTGAGGACTACCTCTAATCCAGTAGTTTGCCGCCATTTTTGGGCATCCTGGAACAAAATCAGATCTCGATCAAACTCCTCTGATGTGGCAAGTGCCCAGTGAGATGATTCCCATCGATAAAATCCGATACCTGGTCGGTATCTCCAGGTATCCTTGAGCACCGTCCAGGCTATTAATATTTTGCTGAGGCGATCGGGGTCTTGTTTAAACATTAAATCCCCTTTTTTCGACAAAGCGGGGGTTGCTTCTCCCAGGATGGTATTAAAAGCTTCTGAACCATGCCTAACGATAAAATCATCTGGTCCGTTTTTCGATCCATCTATCTCATTTGGAATCCTGGCAATCTTCGGGAATGCACCGAGATTCCTTAAGGCTTTGGCTAGCTTCGCTATGGCATCCTTGACTTGATACTTGTCAACTATATCGCTATCAAAAGCAATGTAAACTTTTCTACCTTTCCAGTTGATCTCATTTTCTAGCTCTGGCAAAAGCCTGGATTCTTCCATCTTCCCGATGGATTCCTGCTCTTCTATTTCATCCTCAATCAGTTGAGCAGGTGGGTATTCTATTTCCTCGCTTCGAGTTGATTTGTCCAGCCATCCATAAACCCCAGCTAGACCGACTGTAAATATCCCGTGAGCATTGAGACAATCCGCTTTTTTCTCGCCTTCGACCAGGATGACAGGGGTGTTGGCATCTTTTGCTAAGTCCATGTTACCTAGTCTGGAGAAGTATGGTCTATTCCCCATAGCGCGGGGCGATAAGTATTTGGGAGCATCTGTTTTTTCTCCCCAGTCCTTAGGTTTAATCCTGTTGAAGGGTTTCCCGTTGATTAAGTATGCATCCCCATTGGGGCTGGAGTAGTTAAAAATCAGCCCATCATGGTCTATCCCCAAATTGTTCTTGCTCCATTCCTTGTCGGCACTAAAGTGTCCCGTTTGAAGCGCTTGAGTTTCCGTTAAGCCGGAGTTCATTAACTCCCGCAAGTCGTCGTCGTTAAGCATAGGAAAATGGGGGGGGCGACACCCCCCCCCCGCGATTATTACTGATGTGTTTGAACTGTTGGGAATGGTTCTACTGGACTATAAGTCAGGTAGAACTCGAAATCGGGTAGCCACCGACGAAACTTGCCCAAATGAGCGATCGCTTGAGCTTTGTCTGGGTAACGACCAATGGTTTTAACCTCACCGTATTGAAATCTCATGGTGATACGCCATGGATTGCCGCTGTAATATAAGACGCTGGTCTCTTGCTTTTCACTTATCACCTGCCTCCCGTGTGACTGGGAAATCTTGTTCTTTAGCCATTCTGAGTGCTTCACCATTTGTATTCAGCTCCTTCGTCTTCGTCTTCATCCTTTTCGTTAAGATAGGCTGTTACCTCGTGTACGGTTGTAGAAGGAATCAATTTGGCGTGAACAGTTGGCATGTCGGCGATATTTATTCCTTGCGCCTTTAGGAAGTTGGAGACAGTTTCATAGTCCGCCCGAACCCTTTCAAACTCTCTTGTCAGTCGCTCGACATCATAGTGCAGCTTTTGCCGCTGCTCATAAAGGGAGTTGGTTGATTCGCCCATGACTGCCAATGCTCGTGTTCGAAGCTCGGCAACTACATCGGACATTTTCTCTCCATCTTCTATATCGACAGTAAATCCTACTTCTTCACTGTTGTCATGGCTGTGTAATGAAGCGCGGATCGAGAAGTGCAGTCTTTTAATTTTCATGGTTGTATTCAAGGATGAAATGGTGAACAATTTCCAGTATTTGTTCCTTTGTGCCAGTTACCCAGTGGCGATTGGTTCGTATTCCGTAAAGGTGTGTGGAGTAGCGCTCCAATGTTCCACCTAGTCGCTCAACGTAAGGACTGAATTTGCCGAAGCCTGTGGCTTGTTTTGCTGCAATTACGTGGGGGTTTTCCTTGGATTTCATGTCATTGACTCTCATGGTAAAATGAGAACATTGGAGGGTTAAGCTCCAATGTTCTATTCGGTATTTATTTGACGAGGAGCGCCTCTAGGGTTTCGATGTCAATCGTCTTCCCTGGGTGCTTCTTCTCTAAACAGATCTGGACAATTCGCAGGCATTGGTCTTTAGATAAGTGTCCTGCCTGGTAAGCGTCGAGCGCGTCTTGAGCGACATCAACGTTATCGTGGCAGCCGCCGCCGAATAGGCTCGTCAGAGTTTGTTCGAGTTTCTGGGGGTCTGAGAGTTGGGACACCAGTTCGGTGGCGATCGCCTGCCCAGCGGCGGCGAATAGTTGAGATAGGGCTTGAGATAGAATGGGTTCCATGGTTGTTTTCTCCTGATTCGGGTAGTTTTGCGATGCCGAAGAACGCCCATGCACTAAGCGCAGGGTTGTGCGGCGGAACACTTCTTTCATGACTTGAATAAATGAATGGCGCTGGCGGTGATGGTCGTCAGCGCCGTTTACTTGCTGTAACTCGCCCGTTTAAAGGCGTTTATGGTTTGCTTGTACACACCCGCCGCCAGATAGTTAACCTCCTTCTTCAAGCGAGAGGCGTTGGGTGTAATCTAAGAAATGCAAAAGGGGAGAACTCCTGTCCAGGGCGCAATCTTCCCTTTTGCCTCGTCTTTGACTGCTACGTTTTCGTAGCAACTTTTGTTATGATAGACCCAGTTCCAGAAAAAAACAACCCCCAGGGGAAATTGAGCTTAAAACAGTTTCGCGTAGAGATCTTAAAAATGAGTCAGCGGGAGTTCGCCGAGGTAATTGGTGTATCTCGCAATACCGTGGCTCGATACGAAATGGGGCTGCACAAAACGCTTCGATTCACTATTGAGCAAATTTGTGAAATAGAAAAGCTCCTCCAATCTCATGGATTGACGTTTCAAAACTTGAGGAGCATGGATGATTGACAAAAAGCAACCCCCGGGAAAGAAATTGAGTCTCAAGCAGTTCCGAGCAGATGTACTAGGAATGTCCCAAAGGGAGTTTGCAGAGGCGATCGGTAGCACTCAGAATACGATCGCCCGGTACGAGTCCGGGCGTCACAAGTCAATAAAGTTCTCTCTTGACCAGATTTGTGAAATAGAAGATTTACTTAGAACCCATGGTCTGACTTTTCGGAATTTGAGAGGGTTGGAAAAATAAGACGCTACGTTGTGAGAAGATAAATAAACCTTCCCGCCCCCAGCAGGAAGGTTGATTATTAGAAATTCACTTCGTAGTACAAGGATACCATGACTACCGTAGAACTGTCTGGGTTCAAGGAAGATGATGTTATTTCAGGGGTGTTTCCAGATATTCGCTCTAACCCTGATCTCAACGAAGGACTCACAATAGCAAAACTGGTAGAGGATCGATTTAAGGGACATTGCATCAGCTTACAACAAGGGGTTGATTGCCGTTTGCTCAGGACAACTGGCGGCGGATGGAGAGAAGGGAAAATCCGATTGCAGGTTAACGTGACTATCGACTTTATTCCCGACGAACCCGACATAGAACCACCTCCAGGCGCTCTGGTAAAAAGTTGAGATATAGGAGAGACAAATGAAGTGGGTTGCTATTTACCAAAAGTATCCGCCAACATTGACAGACCCATTTGACTTCGAGATCCATGGGTGGGAGGTGGCGGCGGCGAACCCAGACGAAGCAATAGAGATTCTGGAAAAACGATGGGATGTGCCGTGGCGCATCTTTTTGGTAGAAGTTGTGTTAGCCACCGATTTGGAAGAATGGCAACAAGACCTAGAGCTAGAGCCACGTCATCGGGTGAGGCTTCACAAGTAAATGCGATCGCTCCGGCTGACCAGGATACTATGCTCATTCAGAAAAAGTTTTGCTCACAACCCTCCCTACTCTCCCTATCCCTTGTGCAGTAAAGGTTAAAGGCTTGTTTAAACCCTCCCTAGACTCAACACCAACCCTCCCTACCCTTGTAGTCTGCTTTGTTGGCATGGTCAACCGGGGGCGATCACCCCCTGGCGCTTCCGGTCTTGGGTCAGCCACCGTCCTAATTCGTGAATTAATCGCCGCTTGATTTCTTCCCCTAATTCCTCCCTGGTAAAATTCTCAATCCTTGGGTAACTTGAGTAGCTTGGTTCAAACCATTTCAAGTCTCGCCAGTGTACCTGACGAGGCATAGGTCGAACGGCTTCATCCCAGTCAAGGATTGCCTGCATAGGCATCGCCAATCGATCAACATCGACATTTCCAGCGATGTGCTTGTACCATCGGGTGAGGCTGGGGGATTTGATTTGTAGCAGTTCACCATGCCCCAGGGAAAACGATCGCTCGTTGGGATAATAGCTGAAAACTACGCCATAGACCAAGCTAACCTCGATATCAGGATGAGTATTGCGCCAATGTCCGATAGAGTTTTTGCTGGGCGTGTAGTCGAATTTATCCAAAAAACCAACAGTGCCAATGTTTTCTATGTTTTTGTCGCCGTAATTAAGCAATGGAATTCTGTTCATGTCATTACCTCAATCAAAGGCAGCGTTTTAGCCGCTGTTTTATATCCCGGTGGTTATTAAACGTGGAGAGGACGCGACCGCGATCGCGCTCCTTTCAGCTTCATGGTGAAGCTGAAAGCATTGATTTTCCGTTGATTATTTTTGTACAGAGTCCAAAGTAAAAGTCTAAAGAATCATCACTCTTAAGTGATGATTGCATTTTTGGGTTAAATTAGCAAAAACCGAGGCAAGTGCTAGGGAGGGTTGGCGTTGAGTCTAGGGAGGGTTTAAACAAGCCTTTAATCCTTACTGCACAAGGGATAGGGAGGGTAGGGAGGGTTATGAGCAAAACTTTTCCTGAATGAGCATAGTATCCTGGTCAGCCGGACCGATCGCCTAAGGGAACTTCGTGGAGTTGTTTATGATCCTTGAACTAAATCCGATGCTGTTCGTCGGGTTAGAGGAATACAGCGTCCCCTTTAAGTACCTTTCCTTGCCAGCGCTATTTCCATCTAAGTAATCACTGATGATGATTTCGCTGAAACTGTTCGCCGACAGGATGCGATCGAATTGAATTGGTTCAGCTTCAATAGACAGACCCACGTTCTTGTTGCTCGTGCTCGTTCCAACAGTCTGGTAAAAGCGGATAGAGCCACCCGCTCCAGAAACATCGCAAAAAGTCTGCTGAGGGAAAGGTGATATCAAGTATAATCGCCCAGCGATATGCAGGGAAGATTCTCTGACAAGAATAACCGCAGATACTGAAGCCAGCAACTCTAGAGTGCAGTTAACCATTAACAATCTAGAGTTTCTGGTAACGACCACAATCATTCTATTGTGCCGAAAATGAACATTTTCCACCGTTATATATTGACTATTTCGACTATATAAGCCCCTGTTGAATTGAGTTATGACTGTCGAGGAATCAATTATAGGTTGCTGCCCGAAGCTATTCGGTATCCCCAAAAGCCGAATTCCAATGGGCGGTAAATCTGGAAGGTGCAAGGAGGAAACAAATGCCTCTCCTGACTCTGGGCAGTGAATTCTTATCGTAACCGAATCGATAGGTGAATCAGTAGAGAATGCAATCTCGTCACTCGTATACGGGGCATATTTCGTAACCCACCTCAAAGCCCCATTTGGAGTCTTGAAGTCATTTGTCAAAGACCCGAACTCGTCGCTTCCGGTGATTCGGACATTGAGTTCAATTTTTCTGTTTTCAGTGGCACTTCTTGGCGCTTCGCTAATCGTCGAGAAGAAAAATACGCCATCAGTATAGCTGAATCGGAGTAAGGTAGTCCCTACTTTGTTTACCTCAAAGTCTCCGACTGTCAACTTACTTTGCTTGAAACCATTTAAATTCAATCCAGTAGTACCTGGCAAATTTGTTATTTTTATCAAGCCCTCATCCCCGTCCGCAATTGCCGGGAACTCAATATCGACAGCGGCTTCGGTTAATTGATTCCCTGTACCAGGTTCTGTTATTGACAGGGACTCTATCTGCACTTTTAGCAGGTTCCGTCCCTCTGGGTAGGTGGCTATCGGCTGGAACGGATTTGTTAAATCTAAAGCTAGGGGAACAAATTCGTGATCAGCGAAATAAGACGACGGTCCGTAAAAAATTGGCATTGATTAAAAGAACTAAGGGTTTACTCCCACTCATCTCGCAGATCTAGTGACTTAGCTACTAATTCCTTCGCTTCCTCCCACAAAGGTTCGTATTGGTCGGTGGTGACTCCGACTTCATGTCCTTTTGAGCCTAGCAATGAAGCGTAAGTCAACAAGAGAAAAGAGCTATCGTTGTCTATAAAATTCCACGCCCTATCCGTCATCTCAACCGCCAAGCGAATTCGATTGGCGATTCCATAAGTATTCAAGATCCGGGCGATCCGAGCGCTCCCTAGTGTCGAGGCAATTACGGCTATCTTGAATTCGTCTTTGTTCATTGCTTCTTCCTCAAGATTTAGCAATTCTACAATCTATTTGCTCAAAGACTCGACATACACTTCCCTTAAACGTAATCCGAGTAAAATGCTCTTGCAAAAAGATTAGTCCTACGTTTGGCACAGACAATTGATACTCCCGATTAAATCCTTCCCCATCCTTGACTTTGAAGATGTCTGCTCGCAGGTCATTCAATACCCCTTTTTGCCACAAACTTGTTGTGTGGCTTATCCTAGTCTTCCACTCGTTCAACTGTAAAACACTGGCTCTATTTCTAACGAGTACTTCGTTACTAGAATTGTCTATGATTCCAGCGGGTTTATTTAAATTCCCAATCCTAAACAAATAGAGCAATTCTTGGTCTGTCAAGGTAACATCACCAATTATACAGTTATCCATCGCCTTCATCTTGACTCCGATCTTCATATACAGTCTCCGTTGTCGTCTCCGTGGGATTTCTTCTTAGCAAATCTAAGGCGGCTTTTAGTTTAACCGTTTCAAACAACAACTCATAATACTCTGAGCGAGAAACCGTCGCAGTTTCCAGTTTGTCGATTCTTGAGTCTTGCTGGTTCGCTTGCTTTTCTTGTTCGGACTTGAGAAAAAGGATGAAACTGTTTAGGCTTAAAAACAACCCCAAATCTACGTTAACATATTGGTAGACTGTGTATAGCACAACTGACCAAAAAACGCTAAGAGGTAGTATCCTCCAGCCCGATAGTTTCATCGCCTTTTCCTTTGCTTGTATCCATTCGCAGTTTCTTATAGAAAAAAGTCGTGCTTCCTATAAGAAATTCTTCATTTGCTCGTAACGGAATTATGTCTAACCCCCTGTAAAACACCCCTTTCATGAAGATGCCATTTTTTGACGGTTTTTGAGTCAAAGGGTTTCCATTGCCTAAGTAACTTCCGTGTCTTGAAAATACTAGGTACGCATGAACCCGGGAAACTCCAGTATCATTAATTTGTATTGAGCACTGAGCGTCGCGTCCGACAAAAATGGTCATACCGTCCGGAAATCGTCTTGTTTCCTTGTTAAATTTTATCTCGTGTACGGTTTCGTTCATTGCTCATACCGTCACTCTATGAAAATCAAATTTTCGGACTGATGTGCCGTCATTGAGGGAAACAGAACAACAGCGGAGGGGACGGAAGATAGCTTATGTTCGGGTATGTCTAGTAATTGGCATCGGTTTACCTTGAATTGCGGAATCTCGCTTGCCACCCCGGCGAAATACACATCTTTTGCTACATCGTAGAAACCCCAACATCTACCTTGCTTGGTCTTTGTTGACTTTGGGCGGGCTTGCCAATGGAGGATAACTCCACTATTTAAGCTGTATTGCTTCACGAAGGGGTTGAAATCCAAGTTGAGTTCTTCCTCTGGAAAGTCTTCCCACGTAAGCAAAAATTTGCCTTTACTAATCTTTTCAATTGTAACGTTCATGATTTCACCGTTATAATTAATCGAGTTTCTTGATCAGAGACCGCGCTAATGATGCCAGAAAATGACTCTACTACCAAAACTTGAGGGCGGAGGGAGTAACTAGAACTATCCTTTGTTGCAAGTTCCGACCCCAGGCAAATGAACGCACTTGCAAGTCCAGCGTTGTAAACAAGAATCTCCCTTGTCCCCCAATCGGCGGGAACTAAAACAGAAGAGATTCCTGGGGACAAGAGAAGAGATAGCCGTCTAGCTTTAGCCGGCACCGACAACAAGCTAACGACCCTTTTAACTAGGGAAATCAAAGAGTAACTTCCCTCTGTAGAAGCAAGAGGTTCTGCATCTCCCTTAGTTCCCAAGGATTCACTTATTCTAGAAGATAAATCGGGATTCAAATTCCTCAGCATCAAAAGTATTCTCTAACCTTTACTTCATTGATAATGCCTCCATCAGACCACCCTACAATATGGTGTTCTGGGTAACCGAAAGGGGGTTGCCATTCAAAACCGGGCTGAACAATGGTTTCAAAACTTGCCTGGTTAATAACTTCAGGCAGCTCGGGCAAACTAGGCAAGATGTCTACCCAGATCGGAGAACCTGATTCAAGTGGATTCAAGATCTTAAATAATTTCCGGGCAGAAGGACCCAGAATTTCTTTAGCCACGCCGGCGATCACTCCATCAAACACGCCATTCAATACTATGTCTACAACTGACTTGATGATATTGGCGGCTATGCAGAGATCCGTTTTGCCTTCAATGCGGTCTAGTTGCTCTTCTAAATCATCACAAGGACTATTGGACCCCGACACCCACACCTCTAGGAAATCGTCACTACTGGGAGCTAACACGACTTCCATCTCATACCCCTTAAATTCAGCAGGAATTCGAGTTACCGTCTCAGTGTTTACCTGGTTGACAAATGCCAGTATGGATGGCGACTCTAATTGAATCTTCCTTTGTGTCCCAATTGGCAAGAACACCTGAAGAAAAGCATCTATTTCAATCTCTCCTGCAAAATCTGGAGCAATTATATAGAGGAAATCGGCTCCAATAAACCGATCGCTTCGATTTATCGCGCCTGGGTTCATCTTTTGATTAAAGACTCTACGGGTGGTTACTGTTAATGGCATTATCCTTTTTGATAAACCTCACCGTGGTAATCGCCACAAATCACTCGATCATGGTCTAAGATTTCCCTTATGTGTTGTTTCAGTCGAGCATCCCCTGGAGCATACGGAAGGAAAGCCGACATTTCTGAATATTTGCGATCGACGAGTTGGTTCTTAACGTAAGCTAAAACCTTTCTGGGCTGTTTGCTGAATGGGTCAATTTTCGCTGGATCTTGAATTTTAGCTGAGTTAAACGTTTCCGTTATGGGGGTCAATGGTTGCCCGTCTGGGTCTAAGTACTCCCGTTGATACCGGATGTAAATGTCTCCATCATCAGCATAATACTCAAACTTGTGCGATCGGTACTTGTAACTAGCCATCAAACAAGTTGATTCAATCTGTCAAATTTTACGATTTCACCGCGAATGACATAAGCTTTTATTGCCGGATTATCTCTTAATTCATCCAAGAAGGTGTACCATGTCTCCGAGTAAGGCTTGAATGGGATCGTAAACTGCCATTCGGAGTTAACTAAATCCGTGATAGTAATCAGCCTCGGAGTTAAAGGTAAACTGCACCCACCTTTCTTAGTAGTGTCAACGTTTTTTGCAATTTGAGCTGGAACAATGTCGGTGATTGAATAGTTGTCAACCCCATCGGTAACTACACTTTGCCGATACACCGCTGAAACAAGATAAAATACCTGGACTAAGTCTGAGTAATAAGTGCAAGATGCCACGACAACTTACAGTTCTATGCCCAGTGTCCGATTGAAAAGCTTGTCGCTTTCCCCTTCGTAGTCCAAGCATGCCGCCGACTCCAGGTTGGCAAGTGCTCGTCCACAGGCAAAAACGTTTTCACCAACGGTTGAAGTTGCGTGAGGGACTTTGTGTTTTTGGTCCCCCCCTGACCAAAGGGTAGTTAAAGTAAAGTGGCGTGGCTTGATGTAACTGGTTCCCGCACAACGAACTTGCAAAGCAGTTCCGGCACAAGTAGCCCAAGTGTCTCCCAAGATGGCGGGCGGCTGCCCCACTCTCTCTGTGTCAACTCCAAAAGATAGAAGCCGAATTATATTTGCATCGTCTCTATACTGGTATTTCCCAGAATACTTGCTACCTGGTCCAGAAGATATAGCTCTAGTCCCTGGTGTAACATCCGTCGTAATATTCCTTAGCTCGTTATATACGTTTAGTTTTCTTTCCCCTTCTTTTCTTAAGCAAAGAACTTGACGAACTGCTTTGATAGCGTTTACTTGCTCTTGGACTGCTTCAACGTTTGGCGACGAGTCCCCCAACGGAAGAGAAAAAGACCCTTGAATGGTTTCAAAAGTCATGCGGCGATAACGATAGCCGGACCCAGGACTACAAGGGAAAGATTCGTCATCTCCAATCCGCCGAAACCCAAAAGCGGCTAATAATGTATCAAGTACTTGGTCTGACATCCACGTTGGTTTTTTTAGACGGGCAGTTACCAACCCTGCCGACAAAGACTCGCCGAAATCGTCTACATACGCGATAGTGTTGATAATCGAGATTACCTCTTTTGCCATTATTTCACCTAATCTAACTAGAAAGCAGAGCCTTTGCGATTACATCACTTTAGGTAATGTCTTATGCAAAGTGGGACGCTCTTTATGCAGGTTCATCTGCCACGTCAATAGATGTAGGGTCAACTGATTCATCAAAAAATCCAGAAAAATTTCGGCGTAGCAAATTAGTCGATCCAGTTGGTAATCCCGTTGTTGTTGGATTTGCCAAGCTTAAACTCATTCGCACTGGTTTGTCTGCGTCTGGGAGTTGCGTGACTTTATATCCAAAAGACATATTGATGGCTCGAATCACTTTCCGAATATCTCCGGAAGCTTCAGCGGCAGTTAAAAGCTGCTGCATCGTTCCCGCCGTGTCGGGAAAAACCAAGTCTGCATAAACAAAAGTCAATCCAGTTGCGTCGCTAAGGAAACCAGGATAATGGGCTGTTGGGAGGGAGTTAAACATAAAGTGTTGTGCTTCGGTGCATCTTCACTGTACGTCAATTCATCGGTTTTTCTGGTAAAATGTCATCGTGTAACTTAAACTTCAAAGACATGAAGCGACGAACGTACAACCATTACAGGAGGTCAACGACTTACTGCCTAAGTGCTTCCCAAGGAGCTGAGCCTGCACCAAGGTGTATCTCTATAAAAAAATATGGAGAGAAGCATCATTTATCGGTAAGGCAAATAGGCACATTGTTGAGAAAGAAAGAACTAAAGGGATTTAAATTTAGGAACAAAATGTTTATTGAGGATAAAGGATAATGCCAACTTACACCGGACAGCAGATCTCAACTATTAACTTACTAGCAAGCGAGATTCCACCCGTCCTTAAGGAATTACATGACTTTGTATTCGGCTTCAATGATGGTGAGATAGTTATATACGAGTTACCGTTTATCTCATCTCCGGTTGCTCCCGACCAAAAGTGCTTTAAACCAGCAAACGTTTCTCTTCAAGCTGACGCAATTTTTTGGCAAAATATTTTTTTTGAGATTAAAAACACGTTTGCTCAATCACAAGGCGAAATTTCTATAACAGACTCAAATAGATTTATCAATGTTACCACAAAATTTATTTCATGGTGCAAGATGGTTCTACAAGCCTATCTGTCCGAGGACATTTCAGCATATCACAACAAGATAACATACCTGGTAAAATACGAGGATACTCCTGAAGGTGTTAAAATAAACCTTTACAACACAGAGATAACAGAGCCTACGACGACCCTATCGCAATTTAGCGAAGTCTGCGAATACTTTGATGGAGGCGCATTAAGGATAGTTAAAGGATATTTTAGGCCTCAACAATACCAAAAACTCGTAGAAGGCATTAAGCAAAAAGCGAAAACAATAGGGGATTTACTAAACTCTCCTTCGCCTGAGCCAGCGGAAATAGTCCAGCCTATTCAAATAGAGCGAACAGGAACAAACAAATTACTAAAAACACTGGGAGAGTTGTTCACCTTCATTAAAGACAGCTTTTCTTCTCTTAGTCAAGATATAGGTAGAATTAATACAGTTACTGATTTTCTGAATCAATCCTTGCACGACACAAGGTCTATCGAACTGAAACAAGTTAGACAGATTTTACAAGGCATAAGGGGGGAAGCTGATAAACCGACTGTGTCTACTCAGCTTTTAAAGTATGTAATAGACAGACAAGATGCCATCCTCCTCAAGGGAAGCGAAGGGAGCTATTATCCAGTAGAGTTAAATTATTTTCCCGGACAAGTAGACCAAAATGGATTACCCATTGACCCTCAAACCGGAGAAACTGTCAATATTGTTCGCCTTTCAATAAACAATGGACTTATTTACTCTTTGAGACGAGCCGACGATAATGCTCAGGTGCGTTATTTGCGACTGAATGATACCTTGTACGAAATAAATACGGTAGTTTCTGTCATCAAGCCCGCAGTAGAAAGCATTCAAGATAGACTAAGTAAGCATGAAATCAAATTAAATGAAATATCAAGTAAACTCGAAGAGATAAAAATAGAACTTAATAGTATAAGCGGAAGACTATAATGCCTTGTCTCACTAATCCTCAGATTGCGTCTATTATTGAAGCGATAGATCGGACATACGACTTTTTGATCCAACACGTTGACACTAATTCGGGAGCCTCACGGTTTGGGGAATTAAACGCTTACTTTCAGAACGACTTGATTGGGGGGTTTATTCCTTGCGGAAAAGTAGCTGCGGATCAGGATTCAATCGGAATAGGTCAAATTAGGTTAAGAGGACTTGAGGTAGCTAAGCAAGTTTTATTGTCAGCTACACCAGACACAAAAGCCCCGCCTCCTGAATTAACTGGAGATCACTGCGAAGATCTAATTAATGCCATCAACAATATTAATGTGTCCCTTGATTTGTCGGATATCTCTTTGTATGTACAATTAGAGCTGAACAAATTTGCTGTTACTTTAATGCAAGACATAGAATCTTTAGTCGCCAGCGAAATTTCTATTGTTCTGGACTACAATGCAGACATAATAAACAAAGTAAACAATGTCCAGTCAAAAACAAATGTAATCTCTTTTTCAGTTGAAGAAGTCTATTCGTTGCTATCAGTTAAAGTCACTGAGATCTTAGAACGGATTCATGACACAAGAGTTGAGTTAAGACAGACCGCGGTTCGAGTTATCCAAGTTTGGAAATGCCTTCACACGCCGGACTCTACAGTGGAAAGTCCTGTGTGCAAACCTTTAGAGGTAGATATAGAGGCTCTTTCTGTTTCCTTGCTAAATGGGTTGAGTGTGTTCATGAATCCGTTATTCTCAATAGAGTCTTCATTAAGGGAGCACATAACCAAGGAAATATTAAGTGTTTCTGTTGGTTTAATTGGAGCTATTGGGGTTTGTTGTGACTCTTTAACTTCCTTGGTAAACCAAAAAACGGGATTATTGGTAACTATTATAAACAACCCGACCTGGCTCTCTTCGGTTAGCAAGGAGCTAGAGGTACTAATCAGTCAATCAAGTGCCTTGCAAACCAGGCTGACTTCTATCTTTCAGGCAATTGGCAGTCTATCTCAGACAACAGAAGAAGGAGATGTTATCAATTACGTTTACCACAACACTACGACATACAATAGCTACAACAACAATCAAATAACTGCCGAACCAGTAAATGTTGATGTTGCGGCTATTTTGTCCGCAATAAGCTCGGTTGGAGCTATCGTGGAATCAATTAACCGATGTGTTTGCATCGAATTCCATGGAGAAATAGAGCTATCAAACTGCCAAGAGCAGATACCCCCTGAGGTTTTTCCGTACACAGGAAAGGGTTTGAAAGGGATTTCTGATCAAATGGTATCCATAGCGAGCGCCATGGATAAAATTGGAAAACGAGCTTGTGATAGTAGCAACGTTGCTGTCATTCTCCCATCTGACAAGTACGGTGAGCTTGATTGCAACAGACAACTCACTCTTTATTTCGGACTTAAGTATCCGTACTTCGGACATAGTTCTTGGCGGATATCGTTACCCCAGCCACGAACAGATTTGTCCTGGGCTGATTTTGATGGATTAATCTGGGAAAGAGGATCTTTTACTCACTCTGTTCGGTTTTCACTTGATGGGGGGTCAACGTTTCCTCGAAAAAATGCGACCTGGGGGGCGTTTAAGTCAAGAGAGATAGGTATTGACTTCTTTGATCGAGTATTAACGTTAATAGATCCCAGCGTAAAATTCCTTAGGAGCAACGGGGACGGGAGAATGGTTAAGCGAGTTCCATCTGCAAAGACAAGATGTGTTCGCGCCATGATCACGGACATAGATAACGAAACCGGAGAGGTCGCCAGTTCATATTGTTATAGCCCCCCCAGATAGTTCTTAGGGAAGCTTTAGGGAAGCCTCTGTTGGCTGAATTTTAGTTAAGATCGGCTATACTACGCTCTAAAAAACCGTCTATCTTAGGGAAACTTTAGGGAAGCCCTAGGTAGTAATCGCCGAAACTAGGGCGAACGATGGGACTCGAACCCACGAATGGTGGAACCACAATCCACTGCCTTAACCTCTTGGCTACGCTCGCCATACGGTTTATTAGTATAGCATCAAGTCTGGGAGTTGCACCAGTATTTATTGGTAATTTACCGGAACTCATAAGCTAGAGGGGAAAGTCATAACCAATGGAAGCTTGACTGAGTGACATGAAATCATTAAAAATTATTACAGTCTTGGGTGGAACGGCGTTAGTTGTGCTAGGAGTTGGACTAGCGTTGACGAATCCGGGTAAGGAGTCTTATGAGGAGTACGCCGTTGAACAACTCAGCACCTACCTCAAAGATGAAGTCTGCACTCAAACCCCCAAGCAATTGGAGTTTCTCAACCCCGATCCAGAATTCCTCAAGCGTCAATGCCAATCCCTCGTGGATACGGGACGCCCCCAAATCCAGCAAATTATTGACCAGCAGACAGAACAACAAAATTGGATAATTTTCAGCATTTACCGCACAGATATTAACATCAATCCCTTATTGCCCGCTTACCATTTTGAAACGGTGGGAGCTTTTCAACAGTTTTTGACCTATCAGGCGCAGAAAAAATAATGAATTCGAGTTTTTCAACTACCCCAACTTACTCCGTTGCGCCTTGAGGCGTCACTTCGTTGAAGCTGGGGATTGCATCTTGGCTCCACCTCAGCCCTGAATACTAAGAGCGGTAATCAGTTTTGGTTTGAGTACACCACGGTTCTCAGGATACGGTGAACCATCAATCCTGTAGCTAGCGTGGCGCTTAAGGAGTATCCTCTAGCTGTCTGGGATTGACTTCTCCCCCGGTTAAAACGCGGGGGATTCTAAGAGGATACTACGGGACGAACTAAAGCCGCGTCCCTTCGTTTTGCTCGTCTTCTTAGAGTTCCAGAGAAAAACCCTGGATGGCGCAGTCAAAAACGCCCTACTGA
>NZ_JAVJZI010000066.1:0-30079 GCF_040223135.1 Coleofasciculus sp. G3-WIS-01 | reverse complement strand
GCTAGTCTGCTGCTCTAGAACCGAAAAGTTAAACAGTTTTAAGGTCACTGAAACAGTGCTTTTTGGATAGTTACCGACCGATAACATTGGCGAAGCTAACTTTACCCGAAAGGAGATTGAGGCAACCATACCTCATTGGAGGGGCAACCATACCCCTCCACCCCGAAAGGGGTATGCTTCTTAAACCGCTACCGCGCGTTCCTCCCCGGTCTGAAGACACGGGGTTTCCCACAACGGAGGAGTTCTAATGAGCATCACCCGTAAATGGTCAGCTAAACAGCAACGCGCATTGGAGATTTTGATTCGCCTGAAGCGACTTTATCCAGATGCTCACTGTACGCTAAACTATGACACCCCTGTACAGTTATTGGTGGCGACGATTCTGTCGGCACAATGTACAGATGAACGAGTGAATCAGGTGACACCGGAATTGTTTCGCCAATTTCCTAACGCTCTTGCGATCGCGCAGGCGGATATTGAGGTGCTCGAAGCCTTGGTGCGTCCGACTGGATTCTATCGCAATAAGGCGAAAAATATTCAAGGGGCTTGTCGGATGATTGTCACCGAGTTTGGCAATCAGATTCCTCGACGGATCGAACTGCTGATCAAATTACCCGGTGTGGCTCGCAAAACTGCCAATGTTGTGCTAGCGAATGCCTTTGATATCCACGAGGGGGTGACGGTGGATACTCATGTCAAGCGCTTGACTCAGCGTCTGGGTTTGACGGAACATAGTGATCCGATTCGTATCGAACGCGATTTAATGCGACTATTGCCTCTGCAAGATTGGGAAAACTGGTCAATCTGTCTCATTTACCATGGTCGGGCAATTTGTCAGGCGAAGAAGCCGAAGTGCGACGCTTGCGTGCTGGTTGATTTATGTCCCAGTGCTAAGGTTGAGGGATAACAAAATTCGATAAGATAGGGAACAGTGTCTTTATTTAGGGAAACGCCAAAGACTCATGGCTAAAAAATCAATGATTGAGCGCGAGAAAAAGCGCAAAAAGATGGTTGAGAAGTATGCGGCTAAGCGAACAGCGCTCAAAGAAGAGTTCGATAATGCTTCCTCTCCGGCTGAGAAACTAGAGATTCACCGGAAAATCCAACAGTTACCCCGCAGTAGTGCGCCGAATCGGGTACGGAATCGCTGTTGGGTAACAGGGCGTCCCCGGGGCTACTATCGGGATTTTGGTCTATCTCGCCATGTACTGCGGGAATGGGCGCACAAAGGATTACTACCAGGGGTGGTTAAGTCGAGTTGGTAGATTTGGGTCATTGGTCAATCGTTCTTACCGAAAGACTGGGGACAAATGACCAATGACGCAGGACTAATTTCCACAGCAACGGTCAATACCCAGACTGTCTAGGAGCAAATCACTAACCGCGTTGGCGATCGCGAATTCACTATAAAAGCTTTCTCGGAAGTCGAAGGCTTGCATTTCGGTAACAATGGCAATCACCAAAGCACCAACATCGTTTTCGCCTTCTAAGCGTTGGCGGACAAAGATTTGGGAGGCGCGATCGGCAATGTCCTGATTCGCTGGTTCTGGCAAAAATTCATGATCCAGCCAGTGAACCAAAGCGTCTCGCAACCATTTTCCTTCCTGCTGGGCATTTTCAGCGGGGGGAAGGGTAACGGGGGGAATAGGTTCAGCCATAAAAGGTTAAAAGCCAAAATGTTTATTTTTGGGATGGGAAAACTACCATTCTGGGGACGGCATTTTTCAGCCAGAGTTGTGTTCGTCTGTAGTATTTTCTCTCCCTTATCTATACTTGCTTGTCTCCCTAATACAGTACGGTGAATCACAACTTGCTATTAAGCAAACATACATTGTTTAATTTGTCAACCTCAAAATAGATGATGTGAGGGGCATCATTGAGAAATATTATTTTATTTTTAAGCATAGCGAAATTATGTCCGATCAGGGAAATTTTAAACTGAAGTTTAGCGGTTCAAGAACAGGGACTCTCAATCGAGTTCGATCACCATGGAGTTAAATATTCCGACAATAATCCAAGGATATGCTCAAGGCTATTTTTTGATGGCGGATGAAACCCGATCATTAGGGTGGTACTCCAGTCGCCAGCGAGCAATCATCCCCTTAGACGAGCGGTTTCGCTATCCCAAATCGCTACAGAGGGTTTTAAATCAGAAGCGGTTTAGCACGGCAATTAACCGAGACTTTAAAGGCGTTGTTGCCGGTTGTGCTAATCGGGAGAGTACGTGGATTTCTGCGGAACTCCAGGAAATTTATTGGTTACTTTATCAGGAAGGTTGGGCGTATAGCTTTGAAACCTGGCAAGGAAATGAGCTAGCGGGTGGGATTTTAGGGATTGTAATTGGCGGCGCGTTTATTGGCGAATCCATGTTTTACCGGATTCCGGAAGGCTCAAAGGTGGCGTTAGTTAAGTTAGTCGAGCGGTTGCGATCGCGCGGCTTTTTGTTGTTTGATGTTCAAATGATGAATCCTCACTTATCTCGCTTTGGCGCTTGTACGATAGAGGAGCAGGAATATCAGGTGCTACTGCGACAGGCGTTGCGACGGCGATGTTATTTTGATCGGATTCCGGTGTGAATTTTCAGGGTATCGAGAATCGGAAACAGGGAACCGGAATCGGTTATTTAATCAAGGAAAACAGCTAGAGGCGTTAATCGAAGGATTACGGGCGGGGATACCACTCAAGCAGATAAAGGTTTTAACGGTACTGACTGGATCAGAGTTTTAGTCCATTTTAATGGACTTAAGCTGAATGCTACTGACTTGAGTAGGGTGGGCATTGCCCACCCTACTCAAGTCAGAATTGAGCGGACTGGATAAAAGTTTTAGTCCATTTAAATGGACTTAAGCTTTCAGCCAAGAACTTGAGTTCTTGGCGGATGCTGCGGCTTGCTGACAATTGATTTAACGTTCAGCTAACTCCAAAACCATCTAAGTTGTCGCTGCTGCACGCGCTGCGGCTGCTTCATCGGGATGAATTCCCAAACGAGTCAGATTAATCCGACCTTTATTGTCAATTTCTCGCACTTTGACAATCACTTCATCGCCAACAGCAACCTCATCTTCCACCTTACCCACACGATAATCTGCCAGTTGGGAAATGTGAATCATTCCCTCTTTCCCTGGTAACACTTCCACAAACGCACCAATGGGAATAATCCGAGTCACGCGACCGGCATAAACATCCCCTTCTTCTAAGCGACGAGTCATCCCTTGAATCAGGGTAATGGCTTTCTTTGCCTTTTCCCCTTCAACAGCAGAAACCGTAATCGTGCCATCATCATCAATATCGACTTTGGCACCAGTTTGTTCTGTAATCCCTTTAATCGTCTTACCGCCAGGACCAATCACCAACCCAATCAAGTCAGGATCAATCTTCATCGTCAGCAAGCGTGGGGCAAAAGTAGAAAGATCGGGGCGGGGTTTGTCAATCACCGCTAGCATCTTTTCTAAAATGTGCAGTCGCGCCGGTTTAGCTTGTTCAATCGCTTTGGCAATGGTTTCCATGGGCAGACCGGTGATTTTCATGTCCATTTGTAAGGCAGTAATCCCAGTATCCGTTCCTGCGACTTTAAAGTCCATATCGCCCAAAAAGTCTTCAATCCCTTGAATATCAGTGAGAATCCGGACTTCCGTGCCTTCTTTAATCAATCCCATCGCCGCACCACTGACGGGTTTGGTAATCGGAACCCCTGCATCCATTAAAGCTAGAGTCGATCCACAAACCGAACCCATCGAGGTTGAACCATTGGACGAAAGCACCTCCGATACCACCCGAATCACATAAGGAAACTCATTTTGCGGCGGTAGGACAGGAATAATGGCACGTTCTGCCAAAGCACCGTGACCGATTTCCCGGCGTCCCGGCGATCGCATGGGTTTGGTTTCCCCCACGGAAAAGGGCGGGAAGTTATAGTGGTGCAGGTAACGCTTCTCTTCTTCTGGATTGAGATCATCCAGCATTTGAGCATCCCCAGGCGTTCCCAAGGTCACCGCAGACAGCACTTGAGTCAAGCCTCGGTTAAATAAACCACTCCCATGGACACGGGCGGGTAATAAACCCACCTTACAAGACACCGGACGTACCTCATCCAGTTTACGCCCATCAACACGCACACCATCTTCGACAATTTGCGATCGCATCAGCTTCTTGGTCAAGCCTTTGAATACACTACTGACCAATTGAGAATCAGCGGCGGCGACGCGCAAGGGGTCATCTTCTGGACGTTGTGCGATCGCAGCCAGAATTTCCTTTTCCTTAATCTCGTCCAAGGCTTTGTCGCGACCGTGCTTATCTAAGTCAAACTGAGACAATACCTGCTTAATCTGTTTCGTGGCGCGATCGCGGATAAAGTCTTCCAGTTCCGATGGGGTTTCTGGCCCTTGTACTTGGGTCATCTCAATCCCCAACTCTTTGAGCAGGTTTTGCTGAGCCGCAATTAAATCCTGCACCGCTTCGTAGCCAAATTCAATCGCCTCAATGATATCTCGTTCTGGCAGTTGATTCGCCCCGGCTTCCACCATAATCACGCCTTGGGGAGAACCCGCGACCACCAAATCTAGATCACCATTATCAATTTCGCGGTAAGTTGGATTAATAATGAAATCATCTCCAACTAGCCCCACCCGTACTGCTGCCATGGGACCATAGAATGGAATTTTCGCTTGCAGTACCGCTACTGATGCCCCAGTTACCGCCAACACATCCGGTGGCACCTGTTCATCCATGGACAAGGTTGTTGCTACGATCTGAATATCATCGCGCAGCCAACTGGGAAACAAGGGGCGCAACGGGCGATCAATCAGACGGCTGGTAAGTGTTACTTTTTCCGGAGGACGCCCTTCTCGCCGCAGAAAGCCGCCTGGAATTCGACCGGCTGCATACAGTCTTTCTTCGTAGTCCACTAATAAGGGGAGAAAATCGATGCCTTCTCGACCCGCTGAGCGAGTCGCCGTGACTAAAACCGCTGTATCTCCTGATTCAATTAGTACAGTTCCCCCAGCTTGGGGTGCTAGTAGACCGACTCTTAGCCGAATATCCCGTCCATCAAAGGATATTGATTTGTCTAACTCTACCATTTGGTTCGTTACCCTTCTCTGTTTATCATGTTTTTTTCTCTGTCGCAATCCTAGCATTTATGGAATAATGCTGCTTTGATAAGGGTTTTGAATTTTGAGTTTTGAGTTTTGAATGTCCCAGATGTGCCATAGCCTGTCTGAGTTTTGAGTTCAGTAGAGGAGGGTTTCACTATTATCGTTTTTTCCCTCACAAGAGATTCGACTAAACCCGCCCTGACTGAATGCGAGAGTGGTGAGTGCGAGAATTGCTGCCTCACACCCATCCTTTAAAATTGGACAAGTAGCAATTGATAGTATTGGATTCTATTTTCATTTTTCTATAAACATGGCAATTTTACATGGTAGTTGGATTACCCGCGAATCTAATAATTACTTATTTATTTGGGGAGAACGGTGGCGTCCTTTAGCCTCCGTGGACTCTGCTGCCAATAATCAGATTATGCCCCATCCCTTTGGGATGACACAGGCGGAGTTAAGGGAATTTTTACGCGATCGCAGCCTAACCATTCCTGAACCAGAAACGGGAAAAAGCCACAGAGATACGGAAAGTGCGATCGCTTCCTGGCGAACCCATCTGCTAGTTTTACCCACTCACCCCGCCGCTGCTAAGACATCAGCCTACCCGCTTCTTTCTGCCCAACTCCCCCCTACCGACGAGACAGACTCCTCATCCCTAGAACTGCAAAAATGGTCTGTCACTGGATACCGTCTCACCCCCTCAGCCGCCCTACCCTTTCTTCAATCTCTACCCTTAGGAGGATTCAACGTCTCCGATAATTACGTCGGCTCAGACTTACGGTTTTGGACTCATGTCTATCGCTGGAGTTTAGACTTACTAACTCGGTGTAAATTTGTACCAGGACTCTATCGTCAGCCCAACGACGAAGCCATCGCTTACTGGCAACCCCTCCTCGACAGTGCTACCGATCAAACTCGCTTAGCCGAGTTTACCCAATCCATGCCCTTAGCTTGTCAAACGTATGGGCATGTAGAGACGCGCCATGGCGCGTATGGGCATGTAGAGACGCGCCATGGCGCGTCTGGGCATGTAGAGACGCGCCATGGCGCGTCTGGGAGCACAGAAGCAAGGGGAGAATACTCCCAATCACAAATCAACAATCCCCAATCCCTCATCCTGAACTTTTTACGAGACGCCATTAATACTCAGGTGAAAAATTGGGTAGAGTCGCTATCACCCCCAACCGCTACCTCACCCCTACCCGAATGGCTGCAAGCCCTCTGTAGCGCCAAGGATAGCCTGGAAGTCGAACCGATGGCGATCGCACGTTTGGATACTGCATTGTCCACTTGGACAACATCTATCCAACAGCACCTGGTTACCCCTACCACCCAAGATTTAACCCAAAATCTCTTTCGCACCTGCTTGGTATTACAACCCCCTGAACCCGATGAAACAAACTGGCGGCTTGACTATTGCTTGCAAGCCATGGATGATGCTGACTTATTAGTCGATGCCAAAACGATTTGGCGGCATCCTGTCGAACAATTAGACTATCAAGGGCGAACCATTGAACAGCCCCAGGAAACCTTACTCAAAGGGTTAGGATTAGCCTCTCGCCTCTACCCCCCCCTAGAAGCCAGCTTACACGAACGCTGTCCCCAGTTTTGTGAACTCAACCCCGTCCAAGTATATGAATTTATCAAAGCCAGTGCATGGCGACTGCAAGACAGTGGCTTGGGCATTATCTTACCCCCAGGATTAGCCCCCGGATCAGGAGAAAAACGCCTCGGTATTAGTATTACCGCAGAAGCGCCTAAATCGAAGAAAGAGGAACGTTTGGGTTTACAAAGCCTGCTTAAATTTAAGTGGGATTTGGCAATTGGTGATACTAAACTCTCCAAATCTGAATTTCAGCGCCTGATGTCACTCAAATCCCCGTTAGTTGAAGTCAATGGGGAATGGATTGCTCTACAACCTGCGGATGCGCGGGCGGCGCACACCATTCTGACAGCATCAAAAGAAGATATGAGTCTGTCAGTAAAAGACGCCTTGCAACTGGCGACAGGAGATACTAAAACATTAGGAAAACTGCCTGTTGTTCACTTTGAAGCCTCCGGGGCGCTGCAAGAATTAATTACCAATCTCACCGGAAATCGCACAATTGAACCGATTGAAGTTCCCCAAGACTTTAACGGCACATTACGCCCGTATCAACTCCGAGGAGCCAGTTGGTTAGCCTTTTTAGAACGCTGGGGCTTAGGTGCTTGTTTAGCGGACGATATGGGATTGGGAAAATGCATCGCGCCTAGTACATTAATTTCCGTCAATGGAACGGTTATTCAAGCTGAAGATATTTGGAAACAGTATGCAACAGAAGCGGAATTTGATGGGGAGGGATTTTGGAGTCAGCCAACAGAGTCGTTACTGATTAATGCCATTGACTCACAAACCCATAAAATGACCACTGCTCCCATTCAGCGTCTCTATCGCCAGCGAGTGCAGGAAAAACTACGCACCGTCAAGCTTAAAGATGGAAGCCAAATTACGATTACCTATCGTCATAAACTATTAACCCATCACGGTTGGACGACTAATTTTCAGGTGGGGGATTACGTCTGTGTACCTGCCAAAATGATTTGGCAGGGGCAACCAGAAGATCCTGATTTGGTCAAGTTTCTGGCTTGGCAAATTGCCGAAGGATGTGAGCAATCGGATCGAGCAAGGATCAACATTTCACACAAAGACAAAGACTGTTTACAAAACTTGCTCCAAATCTTCCAAAAAATCGGTCAGCGGTACAACCTGAAAATCAATAACCCTAGCCTTTGTACCTACCCAAATCGAGTGCCATATCTGCGAATCGATAGCCACGCCTACCGAGAATTCTTACAAACCAAAGGATACAGTTGGGGGATGCGATCGCACGCCAAATCTATCCCAGATTTTATTATGCAGGCAGATCTAGATACGGTGAAGATCTTCCTCCAAAACTATTTCGATGCGGAAGCGTCTGTTATTTCTCAGATGCGGAGTATTGAAATCAGTACAGCTTCCCCTTTACTGATTCAGCAACTCTCTGTATTACTACGGCGCTTGGGAATTTGGTTGCAGATTACACCACAACACATTTGTACAATTGGTGGAAATTCAGCACGTCGATTCTTACAAGTAATTGGATTTAATTGTCCAGAAAAACAGCGGAAACTGGAAGAAATCTGTAAACCAGAAACCTGGCGACTGGAAGTCGCAGCTACACAAACAAAGTCCGCCTACGCGGACTGGATCATAGAGGTAGATAACCAGAATTTAGTCTCACAACCATTTTCACGGGCTAGTCGAGAACGAGTGATATCAAGTAAACCAGAAACCTGGCGACTGGAAGTCGCAGCTACACAAACAAAGTCCGCCTACGCGGACTGGATCATAGAGGTAGATAACCAGAATTTAGTCTCACAAACCTTTTCACGGGCTAGTCGAGAACGAGTGATATCAAGTCTTTCTCAACAGTTCTCATTGACTTCTACTTTGCCACCTTCCTCCTTACCTTCTGCCTTCTGCCCTCTGCCCTCTGCCTTCAAAAAGCTTTCTGCTTTATTCTCATCAGAATACTTACAAAATGTCCTGGATCAAGAAGAAGAAGTTTTCTACTGTCAGATTCAAAATATCGAGGATATCGACTATGAGGGATGGGTGTATGATTTTGAAGTCAGCCACCATCACAACTTTGTGGCAAATAACATTCTTTGTCATAACACAATTCAAACCATTGCCTTTCTGCTTCATTTAAAAGAGCAAGATGTTCTAGAGTCGCCTACATTACTGGTGTGTCCCACATCCGTACTGGGAAACTGGGAACGGGAAGTGAAAAAATTTGCTCCTACTCTCAAAGCCATGGTTCACCACGGTGATAAACGATCAAAAGGCAAGACATTTGCTAAAGCGGTTAAGAATCAGGATTTAGTGATTACCAGTTATCCATTGGTGTATCGAGATGCCGCAACTCTAGAAGCTGTATCTTGGCAAGGTGTCGTATTAGATGAGGCGCAGAACATCAAAAATCCAGGGGCGAAACAGTCGCAAGCCGTGCGGAAACTCCCAACTGAATTTCGCATTGCCTTAACGGGGACACCTGTGGAGAACCGATTGTCGGAGTTGTGGTCAATTTTAGATTTTCTCAATCCCCAATATTTAGGCGATCGCCAATTTTTCCAACGCCGCTTTGCTATGCCAATTGAGAAGTTTGGCGACAGGGATTCCTTACAAACTTTGCGATCGCTAGTGCAACCTTTTATTCTCCGCCGTCTAAAAACTGATAAGACGATTATTCAAGATTTACCGGAAAAACAGGAGATGACGGTATTCTGTGGACTAGCCGCAGAACAAGCCGCCCTGTATCAGAAATTGGTCGATGAATCATTGGTGGAAATTGAAGCGGCAGAGGGAATTAAGCGCAAAGGGTTAATTTTAACCTTGCTGATGCGACTCAAGCAAGTCTGTAATCATCCTGCCCAATTATTAAAGGAGAAATCCTTAAAAGATGCTAAGCGTTCTGGGAAATTACTGCGTTTACAGGAAATGTTAGACGAAGCAATTTCTGAAGGCGATCGCGCTTTAATTTTCACCCAGTTTGCGGAATGGGGTAAGCTGTTGCAACCTTATTTGGCAAAACAATTTGATCAGGAAATCTTGTTCCTCTATGGCGCAACTCGCAAGAATCAACGAGAGGAAATGATTGACCGTTTCCAAAATGACCCCGAAGGACCCCCGATTCTGATTCTTTCATTAAAAGCGGGGGGAACTGGATTGAATCTGACCCGGGCAAATCACGTTTTTCACATCGATCGCTGGTGGAATCCGGCGGTGGAGAATCAGGCGACAGATCGGGCGTTTAGAATTGGTCAAACTCGTAATGTGCAGGTGCATAAGTTTGTCTGTACGGGGACGTTGGAAGAACGGATTAATGACATGATTGAAAGTAAGAAGCAGTTGGCAGAACAGACAGTAGAAGCGGGTGAAAACTGGGTAACGGATATGGATACCGATCAGTTGCGATCGCTGCTATTGCTTGACCGCACAGCGGTGATTGATGAGTAAATGTAACCCTACTGGATCACATCCTGGTAGAATCACAATGTGACCTATTAGGTTTACATTTTGCCGCAACTAAACCGACGAAAGTCGGGGCGGGTTTAGTCACTTATGGGTGCAACCGAAACGATAATGGTGAAACCCGCCCCTACAAACGCGCCCCGCAACGTGGTATCAGAAGCTGGTAAGGGTGGGTTGATTGGTTTATAGACGTGACAAGTCCTTGCCCTCTTCAGCTATCCGCGTCAAAATGAAGAAAAGTAAAAATGCTTATCATTTCGATACATTCTCTGAAAATGACGCAAGAACAGGCATACAATCAAACCTTTGACTACGATCTGGTCATCGTCGGTGGCGGTATTGTCGGCGCAACCTTCGCCTGTGCGTTGAAAAAGTCCGGGTTGCGGATCGGATTAATTGAGGCAAAACCTCAGTCAGTCGCCGTAGCCAGACGGCAAGCTTACGCCCTCTCGCTGCTTTCTGGACGCATTTTCCAAGGAATTGGGGTTTGGCAAACTATTCAGCCGCAAATTGCCACCTATCGGCAAATTCGCCTCTGTGATGGCGATTATCCTAAATTTGTGCAATTTCACCCCACCGATTTAGGTACCCAGGATTTGGGGTATGTGGGCGAACATCGTCCCCTGCTTACCTCGCTGTATGAGTTTTTGGCAGATTGTCCGAATGTAAGCTGGTTGTCTCCGGCGGAAGTGGTTAAAGTCGAGTATCAAGCTTCTGGGGTAGAGGTTACGGTAAACTTGGATGGAACATCTCAGCAGTTGCGATCGCGCTTAGTTGTCGCCGCTGATGGTTCGCGATCGCGTATTCGTACAGCCGCCGGAATCCGCACAAAAGGCTGGAAATATTGGCAATCCTGCGTCACCGCCCGCATCAAAACTGAGAAATCCCATAACGATACCGCCTTTGAACGTTTTTGGGAGAGTGGTCCGATGGGTGTACTTCCTCTGGCTGAAAATCGCTGTCAGGTGGTATGGACAGCCCCTCACGCCGAAGCCCAACAGTTAAAAGACTTAGATGAAAAAGAATTCCTAGAACTTCTAGAATACCGCACAGGCGGACTTTTGGGGCATTTAGAATTAGATAGCGATCGCATCCTATTTCCCGTACAGTTAATGCAAAGCGATCGCTACACCCAGCACCGCCTCGCCCTCATTGGCGACGCCGCCCATTGTTGCCATCCTGTGGGTGGACAAGGGCTAAATATGGGCATCCGAGACGCCGCAGCCCTTGCCCAAGTCATCCAAGAAGCCCATCAACAGGGTGAAGATATCGGAGACGAACAGATCCTCAAGCGCTACGAACAGTGGCGCAAAAGTGAAAATCTAGTCATTTTAGGCTTTACTGATTTCTTAGATCGAATGTTTTCTAATAACTGGTTACCTATCGTTACCCTACGTCGCCTGGGATTATGGATGTTGCGTCATCTGTATCCCGTTAAATGTTATGCTCTGCAATTAATGACAGGTTTAAAGGGACGCACTCCTCAAGTGGCTAATCTTAAATCTGGGTCAACTTCAGTTTAATCAATAAAAATAAAAACGAAGAACGTATTTTGGATTAGCTTAACTATGTTTCTCTCACACAAAATTCAGTTTTTATAGTTTAGCTTCTGGAGCAATAAGTACACGTAAAATACTTTCCAAGTTATTCAAATCTCCAACAATACGTCGGACAGGGGGGGGCCAAACTCTCAGCAGTGTGGGAGTCGCTGAAATTTGATTGGCTTCCGCTTGTTCAGGATGTTTAAATACATCAATCACTTTTAGAGTGTAAGGATGTTGTAGGGATTGCTCGATTAACTGATGTAGTTTTTTCAGGATATGTTCAGTTGATCCACTGTGTCCAGATACAAATAAGCGCAAGACATAACTAGGGGTAGTTAAGGGTGTAGATTGAGATTCACTAGGATTCGATTCCCTATCTGAGGAATCCAGAGGATCAATCCCTGTAGACGGTGGGTGGGAGGATTCTTGCCACGATGTTTGTTGAATCGTCCAACGTTCTGGTATAGACCAAGCATAACTCTGAGGAGATTTGAGCAGGCTTGAATCGTGATCATGTCTAGGATTAGCATCAGACAACTGTTGTGCACATTGCTCCGGGCGATCGCAACGGATAATCAAATCATGATCCTGCCACAGTTGGGGAAAGCGATCGCGATATGTCTCCAAAACTATTGGATCACAGCACTCTTCCCGCCAAGGCGCAACTTGCCACACCACGTTCTTGACACCAAACACAGCATTCAGCAATGCCTGATGGTGCTGGATGGGCGGATAAAGTTCCGCTGACGTTCGCATCTGTTGGGTATAAGGATCGAGCCAGCGATCAATTGTGCCAGTATATCCCGGCACTAAAAAATGGGGCGGTTCCGGTAATCCGAGCATTTCTTGCAAACTCGCACACAGATGCAAATGCCAATGCTCTTGTTTACTCGGATCAATGCCATAAATTAAATCTCCCCCCGGTGTAAACAGGGCAATACCCTTGAATAACCGAGAAAACGAGCGTTGAATCTCGTTCATTGTTGATTGTTTGTTGATTTTAAATTATTGGCAGGTTTCATACCTCGGATAAATCGCGAGGGAGCCTGCACCATCGCTTATCTGTAAAGGCAGGGGACTAAGATGAGAGTGGGAACATGTCACCGTTGTAGGTTGGGTTGAGGTACGAAACCCAACGAGAGCAGGTTAACTTGAAGGTTATGTGCTTTCCCTGACATGCTCCCGATGAGAGTTGCTTTCCCCTGCCTTGTCCTGACATATAACAAATGCCATATAACAAATGGCAAATGATAATTAAACACGACCCCGTAACATCATCGCCATTTCGTTTTGAGTCGGCGACATTTCTAGGGCAGTTTCTTCGGTGATACGCCCTTCCTGATAAAGGTTAAACAAGGACTTATTCATCGTCATCATGCCGTCAAATTCATTAGCCGCCATCAGTTCGTGAACTTCCTCATATTCACCCTTGCGGATATAATCCCGAATCGCTTCTGTATTAATCAGAATGTCGTGGAAGGCGGCACGTTTACCATCAGTGGTGCGACATAACCCTTGGGCAATGATTGCCACCATTGATTCAGCAAAAGCGATACGGATGGCGTGTTGTTCTTCTGGATTATAAAGATTGAGAATCCGTTCAATGGTCTTCACCGCACTGTTCGTGTGCAGCGTTCCCATAACCAAGTGACCCGTCTGAGCGGCTTTCAGCGCTGTGTTAACGGTACCTCTATCCCGCATTTCCCCCACCAGAATCACATCCGGATCTTCCCGCAAGGAGGCTTTTAAAGCGTTGTCAAATTGGAGGGTATGAGCGCCGACTTCCCGCTGTTTAATTAGGGCTTTTTGGCTTTTGTGAACAAATTCAATCGGGTCTTCAATCGTAATGATATGCTTCGGCATCTCCTTGTTCATGTAGTCAATCATTGCCGCTAGCGTCGTTGACTTACCTGAACCGGTAGGACCTGTGACCAAAATAAGACCCTTGTGGTAATGACAGACATCCCTGAGAATTGGAGGGAGTCGCAACTGCTCCATTGTCAGAATCTTGAGTGGAATCAAGCGCATGACTATTGCAGGTCCAGTCAGGGAGTCGAATATATTAATCCGCACCCGGGCAAAGTCATACTGTGCTGCACCATCAAATTCGAGTTCGTTTTGGAAGCGGCGAATTTCTTCATCCGTGAGGATTTCTCGCAACCAACTCATAAATGTGGGTTTATCAGTTACAGGATAGTCTGTATGTTCCATTTCCCCTCGGTTTCGCATCCGAGGGACTTCACCCACACCAACGTGAACGTCAGAAAATCCCTTGTCATACGCCTCCCGGATAAGCTGGGCTAATGTTGGCTGTCCGGGAGAAAGTCCCGCACTCGGTGGTGGTGTCCGGGGTTTAGCGCCGGGTGAAGCTTGACGAGAACTGGGTGCTGTTTTAACGGCGGTAGGAGCTGATGCGGATTGACCCGCTTTGGGCGGCATCGGCATCGTTTGAGAGGGCATCACTTGCGTCGCACCTGGGGGAGCTTGCCGGGGAACTGCCCCCCTTGGCGGTGGCGGTGGGGCTGGAGGAACGCGGGGTGGAGGGGGTGGCGCACTCGGAGGTCGTTTTGGATCGGTCATGGTTGGACTACCACTCTACAACTTAAGTTGAATTTTCTATACTGGTGCTGACAGCTATTTACCCCCTACTATAGAACTATATCTAGCCGATCGAAAAGTTTTCCCTTGAGACACAGAAGGAAGAAGGAGTGGACTTTCACGGGAGGATTTCTGTCACGGTGATAATTGTTTCGTCGGACTTGAGTTTAACCAAGCGATCGCCACACCCATCTTTGCCGGACAACTTTACAGATTTTAACGATACATTCATGACTCGATTATCACTGGTTAGCAACACAGCCGTTTCTGTTTGAGAGGCGTTGACTAATCCGATCAACCGATCCGTCAATGTTTTAAACTGAAGGGCTTGAGTGCCGAGATCCCCGCGTTTGATGCGCCTGACTACATTGAGTCCTAGGCGTTTGCCATAGCCTTGCTCAGATACCAGTAAAAGATTCTCGTTGGGCGCGATCGCGACACATCCGACTAATTGCTCCCGACGCCGCAGTCGCAACGCCTGATTTCCTTGGGCTGTACGCCCCATAATCGGCAAATTTTGGTCGTTAATTTCAAAGCGTAATAAGCGCCCATTACTGGTGGCAATAATCAGATCGTCGGTGGGTTGAGCAAGGCTAACATACGCCAGTGAATCCTCCTCTTTGAGTTTAATTACGGTTAAACCCCTTGCCGTTAGGTTAAGTAACTCTGTCGCAGGTAGACGCTTCACGCGCCCCTGTTGAGTGAGCAAAATTAGGCTGAGAGACTCGGTAAGTTCTTGGGGTCGAAAATGGGCGATAACAGTTTCGGATTGAGCCGCATCGGGGAGAAGACGAGTCAAGGGGATGCCTTGCTTGCGTCCGGCGGCGGGCGGGATATCTTGCACTTTCAAGGGGTAGGCTTTCCCCCCACTGGTTAGGGCGGCAAATTCTGACTGGGTGGTAGTTTGCTGCGTCTGAACCACAAAATCGTTCCCATCTTTGATCGAGGGTTTAGATTTGGGATCAGGGGCAGAACGCAGGCGTTGTACATGTCCTTGATAGGTAAACTCCAGAACCGTTTGTTCGACTTCCGTGTCAATCAGACTTGGCGATGGGGATTTCGAGGTAGAGGTTTTAGGGTTCTCTGACGTTTTGCTTCCCTTACTGGTCTGTTTTTCCGATTTTGGCTGTTTTGGTTCTTTGAGAGATTTCGGCGATCGGATCTGGGTGCGACGTGGATCAGCGTATTTGCGTTTGAGCGATCGCAGTTCTTTTTTCAGGGTTTTGAGTAATTCATGTCGGCTACTCAGAAGTTCCTGGAGGGTTTCAATGCGGGCGGTGAGTTCCTCAAATTCGGTTTGGAGTTTTTGCCGTTCTAACCCCGTGAGGCGACGCATCGGCATGGCGAGGATGGCATCAGCTTGACTCTCACTCAGGTTTAACTGGTCTTGAAACCGAGTCTTTGCGGTTGTGCCATCAGGCGCATGGGTGAGGATTTCAATCACGCGAGTGAGTTGATTTAAGCAAACCAATAATCCTTCCACCAGATGACGCCGTTGTCGTTTCTGGTCAAGTTCATAGGTATATTGCCGGGTCAGGGTTTGTTCACGGAACCGTAAGAATTCTTCCAGACATTGCCGTAGGGGTAGCTGGCGGGGCTGTCCATTGACCAATGCCAGCATAATTGCGCCAAAGTTACTTTGTAGGGGAGTTTGTTTATAGAGGTGTTTGAGAACATCCCGAGGATGAGCGTCCCGTTTGAGTTCCACAACCACCCGCATCCCCTGGCGATCGCTCTCATCGCGCAAATCGGCAATTCCCTCTAAGCGTCCGTGGTTGACCAGATCGGCAATTTTTTCAATCCAAGCCGCCTTATTTACTTGGTAGGGTAATTCCGTGACAATGAGCGCCGTGCGGCGATGACGGCGAGTGCGACCCACTTGAATCTCTTCCACTTTAGCGATTCCCCGCACTGGAATAATGCCGCGTCCACTGCTATAGGCATCCCGAATTCCCGACGTATCGATAATTTCACCCCCCGTGGGAAAATCGGGTCCGGGAATTAATTTCCACAATTTCTCATCCGCCAGATCCGGGCGATCAATCAAGGCGATTAACCCATCCACAATCTCGCCCAGATTATGAGGAGGAATATTGGTTGCCATGCCAACCGCGATGCCAGAGCAACCATTGAGCAGTAAAATGGGTAGTTGAGCGGGTAAAACCACTGGCTCTTGTTGAGAGCCGTCGAAATTATCGATAAAATCAACGGTTGCCTCGCCAATTTCTGATAGGAGGGCTTCATGACTAATGGGAGACAGCCGCGTCTCTGTGTAACGCATGGCAGCCGGTGGGTCGTTATCCACCGACCCAAAATTGCCATGACCCCCCAATAGTGGATAGCGAGTGGAAAAGTCTTGGACCAAGCGCACCATAGCATCGTATACAGCTTGATCCCCATGGGGATGATATTTCCCCAAAACATCACCCACTACGCGAGCGCACTTGCGGTAGGGTCTATCGGGTGTTAAACCCAATTCGTACATGGCATACAAGATACGCCGATGCACGGGCTTTAGACCGTCGCAAACGTCTGGCAGGGCACGCCCAACGATGACACTCATGGCATATTCAAGATATGACTGTTGCATCTCTGCATGGAGGGGCGTGGGAATAACTTGACCAGTCGCCAGCAGATTCAACTGTTTTGCCATGAGTTCTGTTTCCTAATTTCTAACCACAACGAGATGAAAATTTGATTTTTTTGGTGGCAACATTGCCCAGTCCCTGTCAGACTGATGATCAAACCGCACTTTTGTTGAAAAGACGACTTTCTTGATGCAACGCCCATGAAAACCGTTCTGATTGTAGAAGACGATCCCATTAATCTTCGCGTTTTTTCTAAAATTCTCACGAAGCGGGGTGGCTTGAATGTCAAGGGAACCGAAGATGTAGAGGAGGTCATGAAAATTGCCCACGCGGGAGATGCAGATATTATCTTGATGGATGTTTCCCTAGCTCACAGTGTTTACCAGGGTAAGCCAGTGGACGGCATCAAAATTACCCAGATGCTCAAAGCTGATGCTCAAACCAGCAATCTGCCCATTATATTAGTCACGGCTCATGCTATGGAAGGCGATCGCGAAAACTTCCTTAAGCAAAGTGGTGCTGATGGTTATATCTCTAAACCTGTTGTGGATCATCAACAGTTTGTCGATCAAATCCTGGCGCTTCTGCCTAAAGATGATTAGTCAAACCTGAGTGAGAGCGACGCCTCCAATAACCGATCTTCGGATAGGGACATCAATCCTCTGGAACTGGGTGCTGACATTGCCGAAAAACTGGAGTCTTACTAAAGTACGTTTGTACTGTACCACAACCGTTTCGGCAAAATACAGAGGATGAGAAATTTGAGAACCCTTGCGATCGGTTCCCGTTAATACCATCCCCTAATACCGAGTCGTTTTCAATCCTAGTCGATCAGAGCTACCGGGAACAGGGGGGGTAGGGGAAGCCGGGATAGAGAACTTGGTCTGTATTGCCCAGTCCCTATCAGACTGATGATCACATCGCACTTTTGGGGAAAAGATAATGTTCTTGATGCAATGCCTATGAAAACCGTTCTGATTGTAGAAGACGATTCCATTAATCTTCGCGTTTTTTCCAAAATTCTCACGAAGCGGGGACCCTTCTTGGTAGAGGACGATTAATCCTTTGTAACTGGGTGCTGACATTGCCGAACCACTAGAGTCTTGCTAAATACCACAACCGTTTCGGCAAAATATAGAGGATGAAAAACTTCAGAAAGCTTGCTATCGGTTTTGTTTATTCACTCAAATTTTGATTTAAGGGGTAACTTCCACTTGTACAGGAACATTGCCACTAGGGGCAATGGTTGCCTGGATTCTGGGGTTTGCCAAGAATTTTTGAGTATCAGAGATCAGACGTTCCCCCCAAAGATTTTCCTTGAGGAACTCTAAATCAGCATAACGCTCATCTGAGCGGAGGGCAGTTTCCCCTAGGGCAAGTCCTCTGTCTTGCTCCCCTTGGGTATAAAGTGCTACCGCTATAGCCAGCTTTGGTTCAGCGGCTTCTGGATCAATCGCGATCGCGGCTTGCCATTTCTCAATCGCGCCAGCCACATCTCCCTGCTCATACTTGACCAACCCGATATTATTGATCGCGGGCCACACGGGCCAAGTATCGTTGGGTTCCTGAGCTGCAGCTTTTTGGTATGCCGCGATCGCTTTAGGATACTGATCCAGCATATAGTAGGCGTTGCCTAAATCAAACAACGCTTCGGGAACATCAGATTCTAGCTTCAAACCAGCTTCTAATTTGGAGACAGCTGTCCGATAGTCCCCTTTCTGAAAATAGGTATTTCCCAAGGAGAAGAGAACACCAGCCTCTTCGGGTTTCAAGGATTGAGCCTTAGAAAGCGCCTCAATTCCCTCATCCAATTGCTGGTTTTGTACATACAAGGTTCCCAAAATAAACCAAGTTTCAAAACTATTGGGGGCAAGCTGAGTTGCTAGTTTAGCTCTAGACAATGCTAGATCGTATTGCTGAAAACGAGTAAGCTGAACGGCATCCTGCGCTAGATTCAAGCCTTGCTGCTCCAATTCCTCAGCATTGAGCTGTAAAGTATAGGGAAGCAGGGCTTGGGCGGATACAGGAGCAGGTTTGCTCAACCAAGCCAGCAGAACAAAAATGGGCAATAACAGAATACGTTTGAACACGGCGGAGTCTCAAACCACAATAAGGAATCTTCAGCTATGGTGACATCCTCCGACGATGAATCAAAGATTACATCGTCGGCTTCCCAACCTCACGATTGGGCATTGCTCCCCTACGCCAGTTATCTAGGCACATAACCCCCGACACCTCGACTTGAGAGCCAATTTATTGCTTCTCCAGAGTCCCTGGATAAGTTTCTATTCCACGATTACAGATTTCTTGGGCAGCCGCCACATCACGATCTACTTCATAATCCTAACCGACGTTGTAGCACTTTCAGCAGACGGTGTTCGGTTTTGAAGAATTTGCGCGTTCTCGTCCAGGGAATTCTGTGCAAGACTGGAGCCGCCAGGATATCGGGGCGGGTTCTACCGCTAATCTGCGGGAAAAAACCGATCACCTAAATTGAGGATGCCCTTCGTCAGTACGGTTAGTATGGAAATAAAGGAACTTGAACGGCTTAGACGGGCGTCGTTGACCGGAAATAGTGGGTTCAGGCTCCCCGTCCTTTTAGGACGGCTTTATGTTATAATATTTCTGTAAAAGTTTTCACGTCAAATGTTAGTTTTTGAGTTTAAGGGCCAAGGGAAAACAGCTCAATATTTAGCGATTGATGAGGCGATCTTAACCGCTCAATTTGTCCGCAATAAGTGCATCCGTTACTGGATGGATAATGAAGGTGTTGGACAAAAGGATCTGTATCGTCACAATACATCGTTGAGAGCTGAGTTTTCTTTTGTTAAGAACTTAAACTCTCATGCTTGTCAAACGGCTGTTGAAAGAGCATATTCGTCAATTGCCCGATTCTACAGCAATTGTAGAAAGTCTATTCCGGGAAAAAAGGGTTATCCAAAGTTCAAGAAAAATTCCCGTTCTGTTGAATACAAAACATCAGGATGGAAATTATCGGGAAACCGCAAGCAGATAACCTTCACAGACAAAAAAGGAATTGGTAAGCTCAAGCTCAAAGGGACGTGGGACTTAAACTTCTATCAACTTGGGTCAATAAAACGAGTGCGGTTAGTCCATCGCGCAGATGGCTACTATGTACAATTCTTGGTTAGCGCCGAGAACAAAGTAGAAGGGGAGCCAACAGGCAAAGCTATCGGATTAGACGTAGGACTCAAAGAGTTCTATACCGATAGTAACGGTCACAAAGAACCCAACCCTCGCTTTTACCGAGAAGGTGAAAAACGTCTAGGGTTCCTTCAAAGACGAGTTTCACACAGGGAAATTGGCTCAGCCAACCGAAAAAAAGCCATTAATCGACTAGGAAGAAAACACCTCAAGATAAGTAGGCAGCGTGAAGAACACGCCAAGAAAACGGCGCGTTGCGTAATCCAATCTAATGATTGGGTCGCTTACGAAGACTTGAGGATTAAGAACTTAGTCAAAAATCATTGTTTAGCCAAATCGATTAGTGATGCAGGTTGGTATCAATTCAGAAAATGGCTAGAGTATTTCGGAGTTAAGTTCGGCAAGATAACCATTGCGGTTAATCCTGCCTACACCTCCCAGAAATGTTCTAGCTGCGGCACGATAGTTAAGAAGTCCTTATCCACTAGAACCCACGTCTGTCGATGTGGATGTATTTTGGATAGAGATTGGAATGCAGCTATCAATATTCTGAAATTAGCCTTCAGTACGGCAGGGCATGTCGGAACTTACGCTTCTGGAGACCCGACCGCTACCTTGATTGGAGAAATCCTGTCAGGGCAAGTCAGGTCTATGAAAGAAGAATCTCCGTCCTTATAGGGCTCAGAGTGTCAAGTAGCACCAACTGAGATAGCCAAATCGGTGCAACGGAAACAGATGATTGATTGTTTGTTTTTGCGCCTTGCGAGGAAAATAAGTGTTCACTCCTTAAAAGCAAAAACTCTGCTGTAGCAGATTGATGGGGAAACCTGACACAGACTATGGGTAAAGTCAATAATCCTCTCCCTTGGGTAATGGGAATCATCACAGCCAGCCTTCTTGTCGCGGGCGGTGCGGGATATTTTGTGATTGCGGCAAAACCAGCCAAAATTAACCTTGATGAACTAACTGTACCAGTGGATGTGCAGGATTTAGCAGTACGGATCACGGCAAATGGCACAGTACAACCGATTCAAACCGTCAACCTCAGTCCGAAAACGTCGGGTCGTTTGGTCAAGCTTGAAGTCGAACAAGGGGATCAGGTTGACGCGGGAGACGTGGTTGCGGTAATGGAGCAAGAGGATGTTAAAGCTCGGTTTTTAGGAGCTAGAGCTGACCTACAGCAGGCACAAGCCCGTCTCGCTGAAGCCAAAGCTGGTCCTCGTCCTGAAGAAATTGCCCAAGCCAAACAGCGATTTCAGCAAGCACAAGCTCGTTTGGCTGAAGCTCTCGTCGGTAATCCTAGAGAAATTGACCAAGCCGTTGCTCAAGCCCAAACTGCCAGTTCTCGCTTAGATTTAGCCACAGTAAGAGTCCAACGGTATAAGTACTTGGTGGATGAGGGGGTGGTATCCCAAGATCGGTTCGATGAGGCATTAACTGAAGCCCGCACCGCTAAAGCTCAGCTTGAGGAAGCTAAACAACGCTTAGCCCAAGTCCGCAATACTAAAAACACTGAGGATGAAGCTAGCCCAGAGATTGTGCAGCTCAAAGCGGCAGTCAACGAAGCTGGTTTCGCTGTGCAGCAACTGCTCCAGGGAACTCGCCCAGAAGAAATTGCCCAAATCGAAGCTGCAGTAGAAGCGGCGAAAGCCCAAGCCCAAGCTGCCTACATCCAACTACAAGACACGATTATTCGTGCGCCTTTTCCGGGGATTATTACTCAGAAATATGCCACGGTTGGCGCATTTGTCACGCCGACAACCTCCGCATCAAGTACGGCTTCAGCTACCTCCACATCAATCGTGGCATTAGCGACCCAACAACTGGAAGTTTTGGCTGAAGTTCCCGAAGTTGATATTGGCAAAATTCAAGAAAAACAGCCGGTACAAGTTATCTCAGATGCGTTTCCGGATCAGGCTTTCCGAGGTCAGGTGAGACTAGTTGCCCCAGAAGCTGTTGTAGAGAATGATGTTACGTCTTTTCAAGTGCGAGTTGCCCTGGCACCCGAAGCGCAAGAGAAATTGCGCTCAGGTATGAATGTTGACTTGACATTTTTAGGGGAACCTATTAGCAATGCTCTGGTTGTTCCTACAGTGGCGGTTGTGACTCAAGAGGGCGAAACTGGGGTGATGGTTCCTGATTTTGAAGATCAGCCTAAGTTTAAATCGGTCACAATTGGAGCAACTATTGAGGATAAAACTCAGATTATTAGGGGATTGAGAGAAGGGGAAAAGGTTTTTATTGATTTACCTGAAAACTATCAACCGGAAGAAGATGAGTAGCAGAAGAAGGAAGAAGCGGTGACAGATGTAGACAAAATACCTGTTTTTACTGTAAGTCAACAAGGACAAGCTTTCTATCTATTTCAGTTTAATTTATTTTTCAATTAATTGCTAGTTTGTTGTTGTGTTAGCATACTCAAAACGGAAGAACCGACACCGGATGAACTGATATTATCTCAATCAATATCGTCAGGTAAGTTATCGATTGACATTCCCGTCAACTCAATTGACAGCGTATTGACGATGTAAATACATCCTGCCTATACTTAGAGGAATGGACGTATATTTCATACTCAACGGCATCACTTTTGTTTGGAATGAACAGAAGGCGCGGCAAAATCTTGCCAAGCATGAGGGTGTTACCTTTCAACAGGCGGCAGAAGCTTTCTTTGATCCCTTTTTAGTCGTTGTTGATGCAAGTCGCAATGATGAAGCGCGAGATGCTGTCATTGGTTTGGATAAGCGCTGGAATCTCCTGTATGTGGTTCATATTGAGCGGGATGATGACATGATTCGGATTATTTCGGCTCGTAAAGCAACGAGAAAGGAGCGTGACTACTATGAAAACTGAAACATTAAAAAAACGATTGGATAAAAACCGTCCGATGACCAGTATCACCATTCGCATTCCTGAAGATGTGGTGGAAGATCTCAAGCGGGTAGCTCCATTACTGGGGTTTTCAGGTTATCAACCCTTAATTCGCGCTTATATTGGTCAGGGGCTGCGAGTGGATTTAGAGCGATTAGAGGGAGATACGGTTTCTGCTTTGATTGCCAGTCTAAAGCGTCGTGGCGTGAGTGATGAAGTGATTCATGAAGCACTCAGCGAAGTGGCTCACAACTGAACCTGATTAGAGACGCGATCACACTCCTCACCCCAACAAGGGCGATCAAACCCCCTCTTTTCATCTAAAACGGGATGCTCCCAGATCAGAAGGCTAGGATCGGAAAAGAGAGAGGATCTAGACACAACGGTATTCGCGTCTGGAAAGCTGACGAACCAGAAAATCTATAATTCATAATTTCTAATTTATAATTCACCAAATGGATATTGTAGAAAGCATCAAAATGGCATCCACCACCTTGATGGCAAACAAGCTACGCAGTAGCTTAACCATGCTAGGTATTATCATTGGGAATGCCTCAGTGATCGCGATGGTGGGAATTGGACAAGGAGCGCAAAAGCTAGCCTCTGAACAGTTTGAAGCTCTCGGTCCTAATGTTTTATTTGTCATGCCTGGCTCTCGTGAAGCGCAACAGACAACGGTTGATTTTCCGAAAACATTAGTTTGGAAAGACGCTCAGGCGATCGCGACTCAAGTCCCAGCCGTTGCGGAAGTTGCCCCGCAAATTAATCTGAGATATTTAATCACATACCGCAATCGAAATAGTAATTCATTGGTGACAGGAACGACCCCAGAATTTCTATCTGTTCGTAGCTTTAATGTTGCCAGAGGACGGTTTTTTACCGATATTGACATTAAACGCAATAACCAAGTTGCCGTTCTGGGTTCTGAAATCGTCGAAAAATTATTTGGCTACCAAGATCCGATTGGTCAATCGGTGCGGATTAAAGATGTTAGCTTTGAAGTGATTGGGGTGATGGAATCCAAAGGTACTTTTTTAGGAAATAACCAGGATGATGCGGTGTTTATCCCTCTGAGTACGATGGCGAATCGATTGCGGGGACGCACATCTCCTTACGGCGTCGAAGTTAGCTGGATTGCTGTTTCTGCTAGGGATAGAAATAGTATTAGTGCGGCTCAGTTTCAAATTGAAAACTTACTGCGGCGACGCCACAAGATTGTGGGTGAAGATGATTTTGGCGTTCAGACTCAGGAAGATATCTTGCAAATCGTCAATACGGTGACAGGTGCATTAACGATCATGCTCGCCGCGATCGCAGCTATTTCCTTAGTTGTTGGCGGTATCGGCGTGATGAACATTATGCTGGTGTCAGTTAGGGAACGAACCCAGGAAATTGGACTGCGGAAAGCCGTGGGTGCTAGAGAACAGGATATTCTAATTCAGTTTATGATTGAGGCAATTATTCTCTCCGCCGCTGGGGGGATAATTGGAACAGCAATTGGTGTGAGCGGTGTTTTGCTTGTCGGTGCTGTAACGCCATTAAAAGCCGGCATTTCCCCCATGGCTATTCTCGTAGCTGTCAGCGTGTCTGGAGGAATTGGCTTATTCTTTGGCGTTGTTCCTGCCAGACAAGCAGCGAAACTTGACCCAATTGTGGCGTTGAGAAGCGCTTAGAGTTTATGTAGAGACGTGCCATGACATGTTTGTTAATATTAGGTACGGGTTTAGGCTCAATTGTAGGAGAGGGTTTAGGCATAATTGTAGGGGCGGGTTTAGGAACTAAAATCAGCTACTCAGAACTAAATGAAAAACAAAACCCGCCCTACCTCACCAATAAATGAGAAAATATACCCTTATATTATGTCCGTTTTAAAAACAAACTTTGTTTAAATGAGATTGACTTCTACTGATTTACTAAAAACACTGGAGCTTCGAGAACATGGAAATATATCAGTGCCAATACAACTAAGGTGTAAACCGTTGACGTGCCAAAACCAATAAGTAAATCTTTTTTATGATTCCGTTGCGTTTGCTCAAAAAACATATCTGTTGCCCCCAGTTGCATCATTAAGATTCCTAGAATGTTTGAGAGCCAGTAACCAACAGCAGTGAGCGGTAAGAACAAATCAGGAAAAATCCAACTGAACAGATATGCAAAAAGGTAGGCAATGGGCATATTAAAAAATAAATCATTCCACCAAGATAATGGTGAGAGCATATAGCCAATTCCCATTAAAAATCCACCTCTAAATTTTTTTAGCATTGAACTTACCCGGTCTATCTATAGCTTTGATGAAATATCATGATTATAAACCAAAAATACTATTTAGGTTTTTGTTCGTTATCAGTGGGTAGGGCGGGTTTTGTTGTTGAGTTATTGGTGAATACATAATTGAGTTCCTAAACCCGCCCCTACAATTGTCTTCTTGATTAACCGTAGGAATTTATGCACGACTCTATCAATTTTCCATCATCCATCCATGCGAAGTCAGTTGAGCCACCCATCATTATTCGTCTAGAAAATATCTCTAAGGTTTATGGTACGGGTAACACAGAAGTCAGAGCTCTCAGCCAAGTGAATCTAACCATAGACAAAGGTGAATACTGCTCTATTATGGGGGCGTCGGGTTCGGGCAAATCAACTGCCATGAATATTATCGGCTGTCTTGATCAACCCACGTCTGGACGCTATTACCTCGATGGTGTGGATGTTTCTCATCTGGATAATGCTCAATTAGCTGGGATTCGCAATGTCAAGATTGGCTTTGTGTTTCAGCAGTTTCACCTCCTACCTCAACTTACCGCCTTAGAAAATGTGATGTTGCCCATGGTGTATGCTGGAATTTCCCCCCAAGAACGCCGCGATCGCGCTATGAGTGCTTTACAGGGGGTGGGATTGGAAAACCGCCAGTTGAATAAGCCCAATCAACTGTCTGGCGGACAACAGCAACGGGTAGCCATTGCCCGGGCGATCGTGAATCAACCTGTATTACTTTTGGCAGATGAACCAACAGGGGCACTGGATTCTCATACAACGGCTGAAGTTATTAGTTTATTCAGTCAACTCAATGGGGAGGGAATTACAGTGGTGATGGTAACTCACGAACCGGATGTCGCTCGTTTGACTAAACGTATTGTTTGGTTTCGGGATGGTGAAGTCATTCATTCGTATTTGACGCCAGAGGAAATGGTAAAAGTAGCAACAGCGTCGTCAGCCTAAATCCGGAGGGCGGGTTTAGTCAAATCTAGTTAAAACCGAAATGATAGTTGTGAAACCCGCCCCGACAAACACGCCATTAAGTTCCAACTGATATGGGTTTGGCTTTATTGTTACGCAAAAAACTTATAAAGTTTTGTACGAAAGATTGACTGAGTGTTTGGATTTCGGATTCTTCCGTCAATTGTGCGGGTAAGGGTTCAACGGATTGAGTGGGTAGATTTCCTACTAATAATGGTACTTCTTCGGCTAAACCTACTGTGATCAGGGCAAAAGCAATTTGCTGAACTTTTTCTATCGGTAGTCGTAGTTCTCTGGCGATCATTTTGAGAGAAACAGTCCCTTTTGTATACTCCCAAATCTGCCATTCGATCGGATCTAGTCGGTAATGGAATTGACTTGTCTTGGTACTGATTAAACCGCTATTGGGATCAGGTAATTTATCGGCTAAGGTATGCCAGTGTCGCAGAACCCGCAATCCCATTAATGTGGCTTCGGTGGCGGGTATACTTAACCCCGTCATTTCTCGTCCAGGTAAGAGTACATTATGCTCAAATGTAAATTGAGCATCTTTGAGTTGAAACATGATACCAATTTGCTGTAAAACCTGAACTTGGAATAACTGTTTGAGATGTTCAGTTTGCAAAACTCCGTGATTTTTGAGGCACAATCCCAGAGGTTTTCCAGTGGGACAGCACCATTGGATTAACTTGGCTACCACGCGATCGCTAACCCACTTGTATTGCTTAATCAGTGCAACTAAACCTTGACTATCCAAGCGATTAGCCGCCGCAACAATACGACCTTGGTAGACCCATATATAATAAGGAATTGCTGGACTGGCTAAGGCGGCGCGTAATGTGAGTAACCCAGTTTTTTTTCCTTGTTGAATTAAATGAAAAAGTTCGGGAAGGGACAAATCAGATAAGTAACCTGTAATCGCCATTGTTTTAGATAGTTTTAGAATCAAACTTTAAAGAACACCATCACAGACTTCAATCAGGCATGACTTGTTGAATGTTAGAAAAACTAGCAAAATTTAATAGTTTTTTAATACTATCACAAGTTAACAATTATTCATATTAGCCAATAGTCTGAATTTTTGCGATTTATAACCTATGGAGGATGCGATGACATTCTCCCAGAGGCTCACAGGATCAATCATGATTTACAAGAATGGGATTTGCCCTCTGTTTCTTCTGGCATTGGGATGCTTGTATCTAGAACAAACTGTCCTTTCCCATTTGATTGAATTATTTAGTTTTTATCTCTACTGTAAAATATTTTTTATTAAAACTCTTGAACCTGTCAAAATACTATGTTTTTGTTTTGACGGCAAAGTTTAAATAATGTTCAATTAAGACAATTAGAGTATCAATAACAGAATCTTTTTCATTCGCATTTAATGTGACGAAAGGCGGACGAGTTTTTTCATCCACAAAACCTAGAGCGATCGCGACATTTTCTTCAGACCAAGCGCCTTCACAATCCCTGTGGGTCAAGCCAATTAGCATTGGAATATCTACCCTCTGTTTCATAAACGCTAGCAGCTTACGGGCTAAGCGAAAATCGCTGGGTCGGTGAGCATCAACTAAAATGATATAAGCATGGGCTTTGCGAATCAAGATATCCCACATAAAATCGAAGCGAGCTTGTCCCGGTGTACCATAGAGGTGCAATGCCATTTCTGGGGCAAATTGTAAGCGTCCAAAATCCATCGCTACAGTTGTTTTCTTCTTGATGTCAGTGGTTTGATCGGTTGAGACTCGATCCGTATCGACTACGGCAATCTCGCTAACTGAGCGAATGAAGGTGGACTTGCCAGCACCCACAGTACCTGTCACAACCAGACGCATAATTTCCACCGTTACTTGCTGCTCCTCAAGAAACCCAGCAGGTTTTGCATAAAGGAATGACTAACGCCAGAGACATTATCCTCCTTACCACCGTGATTTGTTCCTGCAGCTACAGGCTCTAGTACATCTTCTGCCATTGCTTTAGAACGAGACAACGCCGTCATCATGGGAACTTCTTGGACTAAACCCACGCTGATCAGTCGGAATGCCGTTTGTTGAATTATTTCTATGGGTTGTTTGAGCTGAGTTGCCATTGTATTCAGAGAAATCGAGCCATTCGAGCGCTGCCAAACTTGCCCTTCCACAGAATCCAAGCGCAGATGACGCTTACCAATCACCACCCTAGACAGACCGGAGCTTGGTTCTGGAAGTTTGTCTGCTAATAATACCCAGTCTCTTAACACTCGTAAACCCATCAGCGTGGCTTCGGTGGCGCTGAGGCTCAAGCCAGTCATTTCCGTGGTGGGCAAAGTCGCTTTAGTATCAAATTTAAATCGAGCCTCCCTCAACCTAAACAAACCACAGACTTGCCTTAGCACTTGAGCATGGAACAATAGTCTGAGTTGTTCCGGCGAAAGAAACGATTGAGTCTTTAAATATAAACCAATCGGAATATTTGCTGGACAACGGTTCACCTGCTCTCGCAGCACTTCCGGGCTAATCCAACCTCGTTGTACAATCATGGCGAGCAAGCACTGGTGATCCAAACGATTGGTCACCGCGACAATGCGACCTTGATGTAATAGCAAATGGCGTACCCGTTTCTCATGATTCTCTGTGTGAAATCGCAAGGTCAGCAATCCAGTTTTGCTGCCTTGATCCAGAAATTGAAATAGTTCGGGGAGAGAAAACTCCGACAAACAACTTGTAATTGCCATTACTTGTTCACTACTGTCTAAAAAATTGTCAAAAAAATAGGCAGCCTTTAGACTTATTGTCTTAGGTCTGAAACCCGAATTGAAGAATAATCAATTTTTTGTTACTTTTCTTAGATAAATCATAAATATCTTTATGATCTATAGTAATCTATAGTAATCGTGTTATCCTTACCTTGGCAACATCAGTCAAAGGGCAACGGGAGCAATCAGAATAAGTTTACACTGACTGATTCAAGATTGGGTGTCGATGCTGAGGATGCTTTCGGTTTCAATGAGTTGTCTGCCAGCAGCGCTTTAGCTTACCTCACCGACTTGATGGCTCTGGGATTGAATCTATACCCCGATTTGCGCTTAAACTCAAGTCTACACGGCATTCTGGAAAAACTCATGCTTCGGCTGGTGAACGGCGCATCCCACCTCGTCACAGCCATGATAGAGGTAGGAGATCAAGTGCAGTTCCCGTCGTAGTCATGAATTATTCGGCAACCTGTGATTGAGTGTCATAAGCTCCTGATATTTTCCGGATCGGATCAAGCGCTGCTTTGAGTTCTGGGATCACACGTTTAATTTCCAACAAAAGTACGCCTTGTTTCGCCGCTTTGCTGGCTAAAACGAGTAATACAGCATATTCGCCGCAATTGGTCAAAATACCATAGCCGCGATCGCCCTCCACGTAGATACGATCAAGATAGCCTCTGGACAACTCTGATCCAATCCGCTCTCCTAACGACAGCATCGCTGCTGACATTGCAGAAACTCGTTCTTCGTCCATCTCATTGGGTAAGCTTGAAGCCAAGGGTAGCCCATCGGGAGACACCAGAGCTGCTCCCTGAACCTCACTGGTGCCAGTGACAAAATTTTGCAAAATGCTCTCAATTTTCGTCGTGTTAATGGTCATTGTCATCATCCTCGATAAGTCTGGGTTTGAGCTGGTGAGACAGTCAAAGGGTATGAATACTATCAGAACTATCTATTATTCAAGTATCCAACTCTATCTCACAATCGAACTTATCACGGACTTTTTTGGATGAGGAGACAAGGGAGCAGGGGGAGATGGGGGTTCTGTAGGAACGGGTTTTACCGTTCAAGCGATGGGTGAAGGCTCCCACGCTCTTTAGCTGGGAGATGAAACCGAGCGAACCGTCTAGGTAGCGAATAAATTCGCCAGTCAAATAATTCGGATAACGTTCTACTATTGTGGTAATGTAAATACA
>NZ_JAVJZI010000063.1:0-8468 GCF_040223135.1 Coleofasciculus sp. G3-WIS-01 | reverse complement strand
CGAGTGACAGTGAGAGCCGGTCGGGTCTTTGACTTGACTACAGTTAAAGGAAAACTGCAAAGCATCAACTGGAAGTATTTCGAGCTAATCTGGAAAGCTGACGGTTACACTTATGTCCACAAAGGAAAGAAATGTCCATTGATGCAAGCGATTAGAGGAATAGCGATCGCACCCACAAAAGAAACGCAACCGCAAGAGAGCATCTATTGCCCGGTGTGAACAACGATCATGACAAATTCACCCCCTCCCAGCAACGAACCTGACTCCAATTCCAACCCACAACCTGAATCTCCACCCCCTAGACAATCGCGACGCCGACGTTGGTTAATTGGGATCAGTATCATCCTACTGGTGGGAATCGCTGGGGGTACGGCTGGGGCGTGGTATTTTATCCAACGGATGTTGGCACCCCTGGTGGCGAGAAACCTTACCCAACTCCTGCAACGTCCCGTGGAAATCGGAGACGTGGAACGCTTTTCCCTTAATAGTTTGCGGTTTGATAGCGCCGCCTTACCCCCTACGGATACCGAACCCGATCGCGCCTCGATTGAAGCGGTGGAAGTTCAGTATGATTTAATACCCCTTATACTCGACCGTCGGTTAGAATTAGAGGTTACCCTAATTGAACCCGATGTCTATATCGAACAAGCCGTCAATGGATCTTGGATGCCCTTGGAACTCAAAGAAGGAGACCCAGGTCCAATTAAAACAGAATTACAACAGTTAAGGGTGCGGAATGCCGAGGTGGTGCTTGTTCCCAGATCCCCCGCAGGCAAACCCCAATCCCCTGTCGCGATCGCGATTCCCCAGGGGAGTAGTCAATTCCTACAGGACAATGAAATTATTCGCTTCAATGTCCAAGGGACAATCGCCAGTGGCGGCACCTTTAACCTGCAAGGGGAACACCTCTTCCCCACTAGCACCACCCACATACAAGTTAATGGGGAAAATGTCAACGCTAGCACCCTAAATCGCCTGATTCCCCTACCCCTAGACGTGAGTGCCGGTAACGTTGGCGGGGACTTAGAACTCACAATTAAACCCGAACAACTCCAGTTTCTGGGAAATGCTACCCTCAACAACGTAACCGCCAAAGTCCCCCAACTCCCCCAACCCTTTATCAATACCAATGGGCGATTACGCTTCAAAGAGACAACCATTCGCTTAGAAGACGTAACCACAAAATTCGGGCAAATTCCCGCCACGGCTAATGGTAGCGTTGATCTAGAGACGGGATTTAATCTCACTGCCCAAACCCAAGCCGTACAGATCAAGCCCGTTTTGCAAACCTTTACGATCAAAGATACCCCCGTTCCCCTGTCCGGAGAAGTCAAAGCCGCGCTGCTAGTCACTGGACCTTTGACCCAACCTGTAGTTAAAGGAGAAGCCGTCACCACGAAACCAACTCAGATTGATCGCGTTACCTTCAGCACAATCCGTACCGATTTTACCCTAACCACACCCGCCCAACCCGAAGATCCGACCCGCCTCGCTATTCGCAACCTGCAAGCCCAACCCGTCATCGGTGGCAAAATTACGGGCGGGGGCATGATTGAACTGGGGGAAGAGGGGGGTTTACAACTTACCCTAGAAGCCAGTAATGTCCCCGTCACCCCATTGGCTAAAACCTACAACACCACCCTACCCATTCCAGTCGGTGATCTCTCCGGAACCGCCAAAATTTTTGGTCCGTTGGATAATCCTCAAAACATCCGCGCCACCGGAACCGCAACAGTCCAAGCCGCTGGGGGTACAGTAACCGCCACGAATCTACAAGTTCTGGATAATCGTCTCACCGCCTTAGTCCAAGCCCAAGGGGTGCAACTGTCCCAACTAGCTGATGTCCCGCCGCAATTTCAGGGGACAGTAGCGGGTCAGTTTACCCTATCCACCCCCTTGGACGAGTTTGCCCTATCCCAGATTCGCGCCCAGGGTAGCGGACGCCTGAATGTGGCGGGGGGAACGATTGGAGTGGAGAATATTCAACTGTCTCAAGGTCGCTGGCGGGCTAATGTTGATGCCAATGGGGTGCAGTTGGGAGATTTAGCCCCGCAAATTCCGGAAGCCCTGCAAGAACCAATCAACGCTACGTTTGCCCTTTCTGGTTCTCTGGCAGATCCTTCGGTTTCCGCAATTACTGGACTCGGTGAAGTGACGCTGACGGCGGCTGGGGGACAGATTAATTTAGAGGAGGTGACTCTAAAAAATGGTCGCTGGCAAGCCAGGATAGACGCGAATCAGATTCAGTTGGCACAGTTGGTGCCTCAATTACCCCCTCAACTCCAGTCTCCCTTCAGTGGTACGTTCTTGGTGTCTGGGTCAATGGAAGAGTTTTCACCATCGACGATTAATGTAGCTGGTGAGGGACAGCTAAATGTGGGTGGGGGAACTGTTCAGGTGTCGAATGTGGATGTAAATGCCGGTCGCTGGCAAGCTACGGTGGCGGCGAATCGTGTGCGACTGGCTAGGGTAGTGCCGGATTTACCGCCGCAATTGTCGGGAAATTTAACCGGAATCATGAATCTTTCTGGGAGTGTGGAGCAGGTGGCGCTGGAAACGATTCGGGGAGATGGGAATGCTTTAATTAGTCTGGCAGGGGGTGTTGTCCGGGCAAGGGATATTAATCTCGCCGCCGGACGCTGGCAGGCAGATGTACAGGCGGCGGGGCTGGATTTGGACAGGTTAGTGCCGGATTTACCGCCGCAATTGGCTGGGGCGTTTAGTGGGAATTTTGATCTATCGGGGTCTGTTGAGAAGGTGGCACTTGATCAGATTCGAGCCCAAGGTCAGGGTAGATTAGCCGTGGCGGGGGGTACGGTGAGGGCAACGGGGGTGCAGTTAAGGGATGGGACGCTACAAGCAAGGCTGGCGCCGGAAGGGATTGAATTGGCAAGGTTTGGGGAACAGTTATCGGGAACTGTCAGCGGAAATGTAGATGTATCAACCAGTCTGGAGACATTGACCCCGGAAGCGATCGCGCGATCGCTAACGGCTGCGGGTCAACTGCAATTTAGTCAAGGACTTGCTCTGATTGACCGTCCCTTAAGTACCACATTTCGCTGGACAGGTCAAGGGATAGACCTGCAACAGTTAACCGCTGAGGGACTGTCTGCCAGTGGTTTTATTGGCGTGAATCCCGCCCAGTTGGATCAGGGAATTGGGGCGATAGGAAATTTTAACCTGAATGTGGCGGCAAATAATTTGGATTTAGCCGAACTCTCGGCGTATTTACCCCCAGCCGCAGCGGATGTGGATGTGGCGGGATTGGCGGATTTTACGGGTACGATCGCGGGGAATCTGACCAATCCCCGTGTTCAGGGGAATGTAGAACTGGAGGATTTTGCTGTTAGTGGTTTGGCATTTGAAGAGGAACTCGCAGGTCCTGTGACGGTGATACCCGGAGAAGGCGTAGAACTCAATCTGCAAGGTGAGACGGATCAGATTGAATTAGCCCTGGGATCGGATTATCTGCCCGTATCCTTTAACATTCGTCGGGGGGACGCGATCGCTACCGGGACACGCCAGGGTGATGTGCTACGGGTGAATGCTGAAAGTATTCCTATTGCTTTAATTAAAGATATCGCCCCGGTTCCTGTCGCCCTGCAGACTCAACCCTTGGTGGGTGATATTTCCGGGGAACTGGCGATCAATTTGAATACCTTTGATGTGGCTTTAGACCAAGTAGAATTAGCAGGTCCAATTTTTGGCAGTCGTTTGCCAGGGGAAGCGGCACCAGGGGAAAATCTGTATAGCCTATCGGGTCGAATTACCCAAACGCCCCTGGGTCCCCAGTTTCAAGGGACTCTGACTATTGAACAGGGACAACTGGAAACTCTGGTGGGGGGCCTACAGTTAATCGACCTAACCACAACACCACCCACCACCCCCACCGCACCCTTGGATATCGCCCAAGTGGGAATGCCTCAAGCCAAACTGCAAACCCAACTGCGCCGACTTGCAGAAATTGAAACCCTGCGGCGACAGCAGCAACAGGCGGAGGAAGAAGCGGAGATTCTGCCTGATTTAGACGAGTTAGATGGCACATTTAGTGGTGAGGTACGAATTAGTGGCTCGTTGGCATCGGGAATTAATGCCAAATTTGACCTCCAGGGACAAGACTGGGAATGGGGTGATTATCAGGTTAACCAGGCAACGATTCAAGGCAGTTTCCAAGAGGGAGTGCTGACTCTGCTGCCGATAACCTTACAATCGGGAGATAGTTTTGCCACATTTTCTGGGACTATCGGTGGAGAGACGCAATCGGGTCAGTTACGCCTAGAAAATTTCCCCATCGCCCTAATCCGAGACGTGGTGGATTTACCGCCTGCGATCGGTCCTATTAGTGGGAGTCTGGACGCTACAGCAACTCTTTCGGGGAGTTTAGCGAATCCCCAAGCCAGAGGAGCAGTGACGGTAACCGATGCGACGCTGAATCAAGAAGCGATTGAAACCTTGCAGGGGAGTTTCAGTTACAGTGATGCCCGGTTGCGGTTCTTAGCCGAAAGTATACCCACAGACGAGGGTGAACCTCAATTGGTGGTTCAGGGGAGTATTCCTTACCAGTTACCCTTAAGAGAAGCCGTCGCCCCAGAGAGTGAGGAACTCCGCCTGAGTGTGAATGTGGAAGACGAGGGGCTAGCTTTATTGAATATCCTCACCCGCCAGCAAGTTGTCTGGAGAGGGGGAACCGGCAGCGTTAATTTGGATATTCAAGGCAACTTTAACCAAGAACAAGGGCGTCCCACAGGAGTGAGGGCGGCGGGAGTTGCCATCGTGGAAGGGGCAACAATCGCCTCGCAAGCCCTACCCGAACCCCTGACTGATGTGACGGGGGAAATTGAGTTCAACTTTGACCGGGTTGATGTGAATGGCTTGACGGCGAACTATGGTGGCGGTCAAATTACCGCAGCAGGAACCCTACCCATCTCTGAACCTATCCCTCAGCCAAATCCACTCACGGTAAATATTGGGGAACTGGCAATTAACCTGAAAGCCCTATATCGAGGTCAAATCCAACAAAGTCAGGTGGTGCTAACTGGGACAGCGTTGAATCCCACGATTGGTGGTGAAATTAACTTAGTTGATGGTACTGTACCACTACCTGAGCAAGATGGCGGTGCGGTAACTGGTGTAGGAACTGGGGGTGACACGGAGGAGGGTATTGTTTTCGAGTTTAATGACTTAAAAATTACCCTAGTGGAAGATATTCAGATTAGAAAGGCGCCAATTTTGAATTTCCTTGCCCAAGGGACTCTAACACTGAATGGAACATTAGAAGATTTGAGACCCGATGGTGTGATTCGGTTAACCCGGGGTCAGGTGAATTTATTTACGACTCAATTCCGGTTGGCGCGGGGGTATGAACAGACGGCTGAATTTATTCCCAGTCAAGGACTTAATCCCTTTTTAGATGTACGGTTAGTTGCATCAGTGGCGGAAGCCACCCAACGGCGACTCCCCACTACCGCCCAGACGGCGGAAATTGCGGATGTGCCGGAGTTTGAGTTGGGTACGGTGCAAACGGTTCGGGTTGTCGCCCAGGTGGAAGGATTGGCATCTCGACTGGAGGATCAGTTGGAATTGACGAGTACACCGGCACGCAGCGAAGCCGAAATTGTGGCGCTGTTGGGTGGGGGTTTTGTGGATACTTTAGGGCGAGGGGATAGTACGTTGGGGTTGGCAAATTTGGCGGGTTCAGCGGTGTTGGGACCGGTGGGGAATTTTATTGCGGATGCGTTACCTTTGAGTGAGTTTCGTCTATTTCCGACGATTATTCCCGATGATGAACAGCGGAGTTCTAGTTTAGGGTTTGCGGCTGAGGCGGGGATTGATATCACGCAAAGTTTCTCGGTTTCGGTGTTGAAGGAGTTAACCACTGGGGAACCGTTCCAGTACAATCTGCGTTATCGAGTGAATGATGATGTGCTGTTGCGGGGGGGGACTGATTTTTCGGAAGATAGTTGGGCGATTATTGAATATCGGCGGCGATTTTAGCTGTTTTGAGTTTTGAACGGGAGTTTAGATTACGATGGCAGTACTTGCCTTAATAGAACCTGGGTTAGACGGGATGATTCAATCACCACTGAAACTAATATCCGTTGATGAATTCATCACTCGCTATGGCGACGACAATCGCTATGAACTTATTGATGGGGAATTAATCGAAATGGAACCCACTGGACCCCATGAACAAGTTGCCAGCTATGTTGGGCGCAAGCTGAACGTCGAGATTGATCGTCAAGATACCCCTTATTTTATTCCCCATCGCTGTCTGATCAAACTCTTAGGAACAGATACTGCATTTCGCCCCGATGTCATTGTCTTAGATCAAACCCGATTAATCCATGAACCATTGTGGCAACAAGAACCTGTCATCACTCTGGGAAGCACCATCAAGCTAGTCGCGGAAGTTGTTAGCACTAATTGGCAAAACGACTATGCTCGAAAACTTGAAGACTATGCAATTTTAGAAATTCCTGAGTATTGGATTGTAGACTACCTGGGAATTGGCGGTAGAGAGTATATCGGCAAACCCAAACAGCCAACCCTGACAATTTGTACCCTAGTCGAAGACGAGTATCAAAAGCAATTATTTCGCAGTGACGATTTGCTCGTCTCCTCCATCTTCCCTGAGTTACAACTCACCGCCCAACAAATCTTCAACAGCAGCACATCAGGGAATGTGAATGCCTAAATCCGCTCTAAGGTTCCTTTGCCTGTCGCGTCAGAAGTGCTATTCTTCTAAGCCTTTGAACGTTTTTACCTGCACCTACCAACAGAACTGAAGTGACTTTCTCTCTACAGTTCTCTATACAGGCGCACACCTTTTCCCACTCTACAAGTATACCAGAAAAAAGGCGCGATCGCATCTCGTAGGATCATATCAGTTCTGCACAAAATTCTTGTAGGTTGGGTAGAGCGTAAGCGTTACCCAACAGCCTAATGATGGCGACAAAGGTGACATGCTCTCATGCCCACCCTAGGATTCTATTTCACTTTGGTTTGATTAGGCGACTGCCTCGTATGACTGGGATTTAGCCTCAACTTGTCGGAGAATCTCCATGGCTTCTGGTAGAGTCTCACAAGTATAATTCGCTTTAAACTGAAAGGGTCGAACGCGAGAGTCACTCAGCACAGCCGGTTCCCAGATACACAGTTTGATCGGCTTGTTGGGATTGTTCGTGGCACTAATGGAGTATTGAACCATGGCAGTGCTTTGTTCTACAAAAGGTCGATAGTATCGCAGTACAAACTCAGGAGACTTTTTCTCTCCATACTAAAATTATGAGCGAAAACGAGACTTGAATGTTCCCTCTGGCTGAGGATTTGCCACGAAAAACAGCAAGGATGAAGGCAAATCTGGATTTTATCATCCTTCTAATTTAACCACAACCACTATCAATACTGCTCGGATAAGCCTTGAGTAGAAGGGTAGTAGGTTGGGCCCTTGGTAACGAAACCCAACGTTTTACTAGGTTTGTTGGGTAACGCTTGCGCTCTAGCCAACAAACAATTTTTCTTAACCGAGCAGTATTGCAACCACTATTGTCTGGCTTGATCCCACAGGACTTACCTCTGACAGTAAGGGACTGCTGAATAAGTGCAAGCGGTGGGGGTAGGGAACTCCAATTAGTCTAGGAGTCGCTAACCGTGCCCCCCGTCGCAGCAGTTGAGCTGAATTAGGATAGGTTGACACACAAACTAACACCCGTTCGTGAACGCTGTAAAATTTGCCTGTTAGGGTAGACTTTTCAGCGACGGCTTCTAGGTTGTCAGCCACTTCCCGCAGTGCCAATTCTCGCAAGGCGAGTAAGTTTCGGCGTTGGAAGAAATTCTGTAGAGATTGTTCTATTTTTTCAGGGGCGTAAATTTTCCCTTCGATTAATCGTTCTTCTAAGGTTTCTGGCGTGACATCAACGATAACCACTTCGTCAGCTTCATCCAAGAGGCGATCGGGTATTCGTTCTCGCACGACAACCCCGGTAATTTTGGCAACTAAATCATTGAGACTTTCTAAATGTTGGATATTAACGGTAGAAAAAACATCAATCCCGGCATCTAAAATAACTTCAACATCTTGATAACGTTTTTCCCTAGGCAAACCCTTTATATTCGTATGGGCGAGTTCATCAACTAACACCAGTTGCGGTTGACGCGCCAGAATTGCATTGGTGTCCATTTCTGTGAGCGTTGTGTTTCCTCGACATATAGATAAACGGGGAACCATTTCTAGTCCCTCAGCGGCTTCTGCTGTCTCTTGGCGTCCGTGAGTTTCTAATAACCCAATAACGACATCAATTCCTTCTTCTCTAAGTTGGTGTGCTTCTTGGGGTCTTCCGTACTTAGTGTGCTAAACTGTTAGGATAATGCCACAAAAGCAAAGCGCGTATAGTAAAATTTTTAAAGTTCCTGAAGCCAAATCCACACCGTTTTAATAGTTTCAGTTTATTGTTAACTCCTTCAACGAC